>JBFGBS010000301.1:0-3635 GCA_041567475.1 Arthrobacter sp. | reverse complement strand
GCCGGACTCCGGACCGCCCTCACCGGCCTGCAACAGGCCCACGCCGACGTGCGCCACGAGGTGGTTGATGGCATAGAGGGGTTTGCCCGTCGCGAGGGCGAGCGCCTTGGCCGCGCACACCCCCACCATAAGCGCCCCGGCCAGGCCAGGGCCCGAGGTCACGGCGATCGCGTCGACGTCGGCCAGCTCGACGCCGGCCTCGTCCAGGGCCTCGCGCAGGGTGGGCACAAACGCGTCCAGGTGGGCGCGGGAGGCGATCTCGGGAATGACGCCGCCGAAGCGGACGTGTTCGTCCATCGAGGAGGCCACGGTATTGGTCAGCAGGGCATTCCCGCGGACGATTCCGACGCCCGTCTCGTCGCAGGAGGACTCGATGCCGAGCACAAGGGGTGCGGTGCGGTTCATGGGCGGTCTGCTTCCCGGAGCTGGTGGCTGAGTGGTTCGTCGTGGAGCTGCAGTCGCATGATCAGGGCGTCCACGCCGTCGCGGTAGTAGCGGGGCCGGATGTGGATCTGTTCAAAGCCGAACCGGCGGTAGAGCTGCTGCGCACGCGGGTTGTCGGCCCGGACTTCGAGCAGCACGTCCTCCGCCCGGCGCCGCCGGCTCTCCGCGATGAGTTCCGCCAGGAGCGCGGAGCCGATCCCCCGGCCCTCCTGTTCGGGCACCACCGCGATGGTCTGGACGTCCGCAATCGGCTCAATGCACATCAGGCCGGCGTAGCCGACGATCTGCCCCTGGACTTCCGCCACGAGGTAGTGGCGCGTGTCCTGCTGCGCCAGCTCATCGTGGAACATCTGCAGCGGCCAGGCGTCGACGGGGAAGAGCCGGACTTCGAGCGCATGGATTACCGGGAGGTCCCCCGCGTCCATGCCGCGCAGGACGACGCCGTCCGGGGCCGCGTCTGCCGGGCTCACAGCGCCCGCTTCCGCGGGCCGGGGACCTGGGCATCGGATTCGCGCAGGTACAGCGGCGTGGACTCCAGCAGCTGTTCCCCCGACGCCAGCCGCGCGAGCGCGAACTGGCCCAGCGAGAGCGCCTCGGGCTGGCGGGTGCTGAATTCGCCGACGGCGTTGACGACGTCGGCGTAAAGGCCCGCCCCGGCACCGTAAACCGGCAGGGCCGGGAGGTCGGCCGCGAACCCGACGTGCGGGCCGTCCAGCAGCTGCGGCAGCTGTCCGTCGGCCAGGCCATAGCGGGCCCAATAGACTTCCTTGCGCCGGGCATCAGTGGCGACGATGAATGCGGGCGCGGCGTCGGTGGACTCCGCCACTTCGAGGGCGATCGCGTCGAGGCTCATCACCCCGTACAGCGGTTTGTTCCAGGCGAAAGCCAGGGTGCGGGCGGTGACGATTCCCGAGCGCAGGCCGGTGAAGGGCCCGGGACCCACCCCGGTGACGATCGCATCGACCTCGTTGCCGGTCAGGCCCGCCTCGGCGAGGAGCTTCTCGATGCCCGGCACGAGGACTTCCGCGTGGGTGCGGGTGTCCTCGGTGGCGAAACTGGCGAGCACGGATTCCGGTGCGTCGTCGGAGACGAGCGCGGCGCTGGCCACGGCCGAGGTGTCGATGGCGAGGATCAGCATCAGGGGTTCCGTTCCGGAGTCGCGGGAGGGATCAGGGGCAGCGCGGGCGGCTCGGCCCAGCGCGGGCCGAACCCGCGGATGATGATGGTGCGGGGTTCGTCGGCGTCATCGGTGTCGAAGTCCAGGACGCCGCCGGGTCCCCCGGGCTCCGCGCCCATGACGGCACCGCCCACGGGCCGGTGCAGCTCCAGCTCAAGCCGGCTCTCACTGAGGTGTTCCACCCGGTCCCGTCCCCACTCCACCACCGTGACCGCGGTGTCCAGGGTGTTTTCGAGGTCGATGTCGTCGATCTCGGCCGCGGACCCCAGCCGGTAGGCGTCAACATGCACCAGGTCCGGGCCACCGGGCCGCGGGCCGGCGGGCAGGTTCGGGTGGATCCGGACCAGGACAAAGGTCGGGGAAATGATGCCGGCCCGGACACCCAGGCCTTCGCCGAGGCCCTGGGTGAAGGTGGTCTTACCCGCCCCGAGTTCCCCGGTCAGGATCAGCAGGTCTCCGGCCCGGAGCCCGGCACCGACCGCGGCGGCCAGCGCATGTGTTTCGTCCGCCGTCCCGACCTCAAAGCTGCGTTCCCACCGCGGCGCGCTCACGGCCGGCCTCCGCTCGCGGGCGGCGCGGCGTCCGCAGGCGGCGCCGTATTTACGGAGGGCTCCTCGTTGATGTAGCGGCGCGGCACGCGGGGGCTGATCCTGGTGACGATCTCGTAGTTGATGGTCCCGGCAGCCGCCGCCCAGTCTTCGGCGGTGGGGCCGCCGTCGCTGCCGTCGCCGAACAGCACGGCTTCGGCGCCGAGGACGCTCGGTCCCCCGTCGGAGACGTTCCGCGGGCCGAGGTCGATCACCATCTGGTCCATCGCGATCCGGCCGACCACCGGATACGTCGTCCCGCCGACCCGGATGGGGCCGCCGTCGCCGGCGCGGGGGACGCCGTCGGCGTAGCCGAGCGGGATAAGGCCCAGGGTGGTGACGCCGCCGGTGCGGTAGTTCAGCCCGTACGAAACGCCCTGGCCGGCGGGCACGTCCTTGCAGTTCGAGATGACCGTGCGGACTGTCATGGCCGGCCGCAGTCCCAGCTCCGCCGAGCCCTGTCCCTGGAACGGGGACAGCCCGTACAGGCCCAGTCCCACCCGGACCAGGTCAAAATGGGTATCCGGGCGCGAGAGCGTGGCCGGGGTATTGGCCAGGTGCCGGACTTCGGGGTCCACGCCGGCGTCCCGGGCCACGGCAAGGACCTCCCGGAAGCGGGCCAGCTGCTCGTCGGTTTCCGGCCGCTCGGGTTCATCGGCGACCGCCAGGTGGGAAAAGATCCCGACCACCCGCAGCAGCCCCTGGTCCTGGTATTCCATGGCCTCGCCCAGGAGGCTGTCCCAGGTGTCAAGGCTCGCACCGTTGCGGCCCAGGCCGGTGTCCACCTTCAAGTGGATGCGGGCCGGACGTTCCTGCTCGCGGGCTGCCGCGACGATCCGCTCGAGTTCCCAGCCGGAGCAGCCGATATCGATGCCGGCAGCCACCGCCGCGGCGAAGTTGCTGTCCGGGGTGTGCAGCCAGGCGAGCAGCGGCGCCTCGATCCCGGCGGCGCGCAGCGCGAGGGCCTCGGAGATGTGCGCCACGCCCAGCCAGCTGGCTCCGGCGCTGAGCGCCGCGCGCGCCACCGGAACGGCGCCATGGCCGTAGCCGTCGGCTTTGACGACGGCCATCACCTTCGCGGGCGAGGCGACGGCGGCGAGGCGCCGTACGTTGTGCCGGATGGCTTCAAGGTCGATGATGGCCGAGCGTTCTTCGGCGCGGGCAGGCGCTGCCGCTGTCCCGGGCCGGAGATCGCCCGCTGCTGCTGGGTAAGTCACTTAACGATTCTAGGGGTGGTGCCGCGGGGCCGATAAATCTGGGCCCGCGGCCCGGGGTCCCGCGGGCCAGCCGCCGGCCTCCCGGCGTCGTCCTAGGCGTCGGACAGATGCGCGATGGTCGCCGACGCACGCCGTTGCGCCTCCGGCGGGACTTCTCCCAGAATCTCGGCCAGGAAGCAGAACCGGCGCAGCCACTGGCTGCTCTGGCGT
>JBFGBS010000300.1:0-3637 GCA_041567475.1 Arthrobacter sp. | reverse complement strand
GAACACGGCTTCTACGACTTCAAGATCTCGGTCAAGCACAACGACCCGGTCATTATGGTCGCCGCCTACGAGATGCTGGCCGAACAAGGCGACTGGCCGCTGCACCTGGGTGTCACCGAAGCCGGCCCCGCCTTCCAAGGCACCATCAAGTCCGCGACCGCCTTCGGCGCGCTGCTCTCGCGCGGCATCGGCGACACCATCAGGGTCTCGCTCTCCGCCCCGCCGGTGGAGGAAATCAAGGTCGGCAACCAGATCCTGCAATCCCTGAACCTGCGGCCACGCAAGCTGGAAATCGTCTCCTGCCCGTCCTGCGGCCGGGCCCAGGTGGACGTCTACACGCTGGCCGAGCAGGTCACCGCCGGGCTCGAAGGCATGGAAATCCCGCTCCGCGTCGCCGTGATGGGCTGCGTCGTCAACGGACCGGGCGAGGCCCGCGAAGCCGACCTCGGGGTGGCCTCCGGCAACGGCAAGGGCCAGATCTTCGTCCGCGGAGAAGTCATCAAAACTGTCCCCGAGGATCAGATCGTTGAGACACTGATCGAAGAGGCCATGCGTATCGCCGAAGAGATGGGGGAGGCCGATGGCGAAGATGCTGTCAAGGGTAGCCCCGTGGTTAGCGTCTCGTAGGGACGGTGCAGCCCCGGGCGTCGCCGTCCGTGTCCTGGGCGGCGCCGACACCGCGGACCTGCTGGCCCTGGCCCGGCAGGACGCCGTCGCCAATGTCTTTATCCTGTCCCATTTGGCGACCGCCGGAACGGCATCCCCTGCCGGCGGCAACGCCACGATCTTCGGGGTGTTCGACGGCGGGACCCTGATCGGGGCCTGCTGGGCCGGCGCCAACCTCGTGCCGGTCCAGCTTGACCCCGGACTCGCGGGCGTGGTGGCCGTGGCGGCCCAACGCTCCGGCCGCCGTTTTGCCTCCATCTTCGGCCCCGCCGAAACGGTGCTGGCCATGCATGCGGCGCTGGAGCAACTCGGGCAGCGGGCCCACGAAGTCCGGGACCACCAGCCGCTGATGACAATCGCCGGGCCGCCGGCAGTCCCGCCGGTTCCGGCCCTGGGCTTCGGCCAGCTGGCGGACTTCGACCGGATTTTGCCCGCCTGCGTGGCGATGTTCGAGGAAGAGGTCGGCTATTCGCCCTTCCTCGGCGGCCGGGAGTTTTACAGCCGCCGGGTCAAAGGGCTGATCCGGCAGGGACACTCCCTTGTGCACCTCGGCCCGGATAACGAGGTGGTCTTCAAGGCCGAACTCGGTGCCGTCACCCCCGAGGTGACCCAGGTCCAGGGCGTCTGGATGAATCCGGCGTTCCGGGGCCAGGGGCTCAGCGCCGGCTACATGGCCGCGGTGGTTGTCCTGGCCCAGAGTGTTGCCCCGGTCACGAGCCTGTATGTGAACGGATTCAACACAAAAGCCCGCGCAACCTATGAGCGCGTGGGTTTCCGCCAGGTGGGGACCTTCGCGACGGTGCTCTTCTAGGCTCCGTGCCGGCCTGCCGGGTCCTGCCGGCAGCAGGCCCCCGGGTTCTTGGCGGTAGATTAGTATCCAGAACTTTTTGCCGGCCTGCCCGGCTCCTTGCCCCGCACTTCCCAGAACGGATATCCCACCAGTGGTCCTTCGACTCTCCAAGCTGTTCCTGCGCACCCTGCGCGAAGACCCCGCCGACGCCGAGGTCGCGAGCCACCGGCTTCTGGTCCGGGCCGGCTACATCCGCCGCGCCGCGCCGGGCATCTACACCTGGCTGCCGCTGGGCCTGAGCGTGCTGCGCAGGGTCGAGGAGGTCATCCGCGAGGAAATGTCCGCCATCGACGCCCAGGAGGTCCACTTCCCGGCGCTGCTGCCCAAGGAACCCTACGAAGTCACCAACCGCTGGACCGAATACGGCGAAGGCATCTTCCGGCTCAAGGACCGCAAGGGCAACGACTACCTGCTGGCGCCCACGCACGAGGAAATGTTCACCTTGCTGGTCAAGGACCTGTACTCCTCGTACAAGGACCTGCCGCTGAGCATCTACCAGATCCAGAACAAGTACCGCGACGAGGCACGTCCCCGGGCAGGCCTGCTGCGCGGCCGTGAGTTCATCATGAAGGACTCCTACTCCTTCGACGTCGACGACGCCGGCCTGGACGCCAGCTACGCCGCGCACCGCAGCGCGTACCTGAAGATCTTCGAACGCCTTGGCCTTGAAGTCATTCCCGTCGCCGCCACGGCCGGAGCCATGGGCGGGTCCAAGAGCGAGGAATTCCTGCACCCCACCGAGATCGGCGAAGACACCTTTGTGCGCTCGGCCGGCGGCTACGCGGCCAACGTCGAGGCCGTCACCACGGTCGTCCCCGCGGACATCGACTTCAGCAACGCACCTGCCGCTGAAGTACTCGACACCCCGGACACCCCCACGATCGACACCCTCGTCGACGCGGCGAATGTGCTGCTGCCCCGGACCGACGCCGACGGCGGCGCGTGGACGGCCGCGGACACGCTCAAGAACGTGGTCCTCGCCGTCACCCTGCCGACCGGTGAACGCCAGATTGTCGTCATCGGCCTGCCGGGCGACCGCGGCGTCGACCTGAAGCGCGTGGAAGCGAACATCGGCTCCTTCCTGCCGATCGCGGGTGAGATTGTGCTTGAGGCTGCCAACGAAGAAGACCTCAAGAAGCAGCCCCTCATCGTCAAGGGCTACCTCGGCCCGGGCCTGTCCATGGACGCGCCGCTGCTGGGCACCGAGGGCGCCGCCAAACTGCTCTACCTCGTGGATCCGCGTGTTGTCAGCGGGACCACCTGGGTGACCGGCGCCAACGAGGCCGGAAAGCATGTCTTCGGCCTCGTCGCCGGCCGCGACTTCGGCTGGGACGGCGTCATCGAGTGCACCGAAGTGCGCGCCGGCGACGAAGCCCCGGACGGTTCCGGGCCGCTGGAAACGGCACGCGGCATCGAAATGGGCCACATCTTCCAGCTGGGCCGCAAATACGCGGAAGCCTTGGACCTCAAGGTCCTGGACCAGAACGGCAAGCAGGTCGTCGTGACGATGGGCTCCTATGGTGTTGGTGTCACCCGCGCGGTCGCAGCTTTGGCTGAGTCCAACCATGACGACAAGGGCCTCGTCTGGCCGCGGGCCGTTGCTCCCGCCGACGTCCACGTCGTGGCAGTCGGCCGCGGCGAGGAAATCTTCGCCACCGCGGAGAAGCTGGCGCTGGAGCTGGAAGCTTCCGGCCTGGATGTCATCTACGACGACCGGCCCAAGGTTTCTCCGGGTGTGAAGTTCGGCGACGCCGAACTCGTTGGTGTTCCCACCATCCTGGCTGTGGGCCGCGGACTCGTCGACGGCGTCGTGGAGATCAAGGACCGCCGCAGCGGCAACGCGGAAAACGTGGCTGTGGACAAGGCCGTTGACTACGTGGTCAGCGCCGTCCGCAACAGCTGACCCGCGGTCCGGGCAGAAGTGGTCTCAGGACTCGAGTCGATCGAGCTCAGTACCCTCATCCTGATTGTGCTGGCGGGGTTCGCCGCCGGTTGGGTGGACGCAGTCGTCGGCGGCGGGGGGCTCATCCAGCTCCCCGCCATGCTGCTCGTCCCGGGCATCAGCCCGGTCCAGGCCCTGGCCACCAACAAGATGGGGTCGATTTTCGGCACCACCACCAG
>JBFGBS010000299.1:0-3652 GCA_041567475.1 Arthrobacter sp. | reverse complement strand
TTTTTGTGCGTCCGTGCGGGCCGTCCAAGCCTTCCGCCGATTCGACGGCGGCGTGCACAGTCGGGGCTTCGCGGCGTCGTCTGAGCGTGGAACCGTCGAATCGGGCGGCGACGGGGCCGCGGGGCGGCCTAGGTGTTCCTGGCAGGGCCCGTGTTGGTGGCCGGCCCGGACTGGGTGGCACCGCCCTCGTCGGACCAGTCGCTTCCCTGCTCATCCGTCAGTGCCGGGTCGGACTGGACGTCAGAGCCTGCGGCTGCGGCGCCGCGGGTATCCTCTGGAGCCTCCCGGTGGACAGCCGAGCTAATCACGGTCCCGGCACGCCGGGCGGCTTCGGCCAGTTGCTCCGAGACTTCGGGCGCCTTCTCCTTAACCGCCTCAGTTGCGGCCGAGACGTTGTCCTGCACGGGCTTGCTGGCCCAAAGCTCGGCGGCTTTGGCCTTGAGCGCGTCGTAATTCGCGCGGCCGGACCGCGTTCCCAGGACGTAGCCGACGGCCAGTCCGGTGCCAAAAATGACTTTGCCTATCATTGTGTACTCCACTCCTGTAGCCGGGATTCAATGTGTGGGGTTCGTTGTGCCGCAGTTTCCAGGGGCGCGGGGCGGCGGCGGACATGGCCGGTGCGCCACCTGCGGGCCTCGCGTCTTGCTAAAAACCGGCCCCGGGATGAATCCCGGAGCCGGCTTTCAGAGCGCGGATGCCTACTAGTGCGAGGTGCGCTTGGAGATCATGCCGTAAACGAGCAGGACGATGATCGCACCGCCGATGGCCAGCAGCCAGGTCGACAGGGAGAAGAATTCGTTGATGCCGACGCCGAACAGGGCGCTGCCAATGAAGCCGCCGAGGAGTGCGCCGACGACGCCGAGGACCAGGGTAATCAGGATGCCACCGCCCTGGCGGCCGGGGAGGATTGCCTTAGCGATCGCACCGGCGATGAGTCCGAGAATCAAAAATGCGAGAAATCCCATTGTTATCGTTCCTTCTTCATTTGTTGAGGAGGCACCCGGATCGCCGGGCGCGCTTCATCCTTCACCCTAATACTAATCATGCTTAGCATCAATGGGCCAGCCACGCCACGGCATGATCCTAGGATGGTTACCAAGCGTAGTCCTCCGGCGCGGGGCGGTGCCCCGGAAAGATTCCGTCAATGCGCGTGAGCGCGTCGGCGTCGAGCTGTAATTTCTCCGCCCTGAGGGCCGCTGCCAACTGTTCCGTCGTCCGCGGGCCGATGACCGGCGCGGTGACGGCGGGCTGGTGCAGCAACCAGGCGATCGCCACGTCGCCGGGTTCCTGGCCGAGCTGGTCGCAGAAATCCTCATACCGGCGGATCTGTTTCTGGCGGGTTTTGAGGGCTTCGAGGGCGCGGCCGGTGGCGCGCCGGACGCCGTCGCGCTCTTTCTTCAGGACCCCGCCCAGAAGGCCTCCGTGCAGTGGAGACCAGGGGAGCAGCCCCAGTCCGTAGTTCTGCGCCGCGGGGATGACTTCCAGTTCCACGTCGCGGGTGATCAGGTTGTACAGGGATTGCTCACTGACCAGGCCGTAGTACTGGCGCCGCGCGGCCGATTCCTGGGCCTGCGCAATGTGCCAGCCGGCGAAGTTGCTGCTGCCCGAATACAGGATCTTTCCCTGCTGGACCGCCACCTCAACGGCCTGCCAGATCTCATCCCAGGGGGTCTTCCGGTCCACATGATGAAACTGGTAAAGATCGATGTAGTCGGTACGGAGCCGCCTGAGACTTTCGTCGAGCGCCCGCCGGATGTGCAGCGCAGAGAGTTTCGACCCGTTCGGGGCATCCGCCATCGTGCCAAAGACCTTGGTCGCCAGCACGGTCCGCTCGCGCCGGTCGCCGCCCTGGGCAAACCAGCGGCCGATGATCTCTTCCGTCCAGCCCCTGCGGCCCGACCCGCCATAAACGTTCGCGGTGTCGAAAAAATTGATCCCGGCGTCCCGCGACGCGTCCATCACGGCGTGCGCGGCGGGCTCATCGGTCTGGGGACCGAAATTCATGGTGCCAAGGCAGAGCCGGGAAACAGTCAGGCCCGAACGGCCCAAATGCGTGTACCGCATGGATCATCCTCCCGGTTGCCGGCGTCATCCACGGCCTCGGCGCGCCGTCCGAAGCGGCCCGGCGGGGGCGGCCTCCGGGTGGAAGTCAGCGCTCCAGCCGGAACCCCAATTTGATGGTTACCTGCCAATCGGCGATTTCGCCATCTACAAGATGGCCGCGGATTTCCTTGACTTCGAACCAGTCAAGGTTCCGCAGCGTCTTTGCCGCCGAGGAGATCCCGTTCCGGACGGCGGCGTCGACGCCTTCGTTTGAAGTTCCGACAATTTCAGAAATGCTGTAAGTGTGATTAGACAACTTCGCTCCTCGTGATCGCCATTGACAGCCGGCAGCGCGCCGTCCCTGCAGACTAGCCGACGGAACCGTGCCGGACTAGGGCCGGCCGGCCGCGGAATGCACGGCGGCGGCGGGGCCCGGTTCCGGTCGTTTTGCCACCCGGGGCAGCCCGCCGGCCCCGGGCCGGACCCGGTCCACCACCCACGGAAGCAGATACTGCCGCACCCAGGCCACGTCCCCAGCCGTGGCCTCCCGCCAGGTTCCACCCGCCAGCGGCTTGGGCTCCAGCGGGTGCAGGCCGTGAGGCGCATTCAAGGTGTCCAGCACCATGGCGGCAATGGTGTGGTGCCCCAGCGGCGAAAAGTGCACACGGTCCGGAGCCCACATACGCGGATCCGCCAATTGCCGGAGCGTCCACAAATCGGCGATGATGCCGTGGTGCCGGGCAGCGATGCTGCGGATGTTCTCGTTGAACACGGCGACCCTGCCGCGAATGCGGCCCAACAGCGGCTTCTCGCCCCAGTCCGGACCGGTGAACAGGACCACGGTAGCCCCCGTGGCGCTGAGAGCCGCGACGGCGGCGTCGAGTTCGGCGGCCAGCCCGTCGGGATCGCCCCGGTGGAAGATGATGTCGTTGCCGCCTGCGGACAGCGTGACCAGGCCGGGTGCCAGGCGGATGGTGCGCTCCAGTTGCTGGTCGATGATCTCGTGCAACAGCAGCCCGCTGACGGCGAGGTTTGCGTACCCGAAGCCGTCATGGCTCGCGCCAAGCTCTTCGGCGACCCGGTCCGCCCACCCCCTGAAACCGCCGGGGCTCGATGGCTCCGGGTCCCCGATGCCTGCCGTGAAGGAGTCGCCCATGGCGATGTACCGGGCCCACGGTCCGGCGCCTGGTGCGGAGAACCCGGCGGCGTTCACAAGATCAGCCCTACGCCGTCGCTGCCGGCGGCACTAGGTACAAAAGTCCCGGCTGCCGCCGGGGCCACGCCCGGCCGGCCTCCCGATCCGCCCCAAATACTCAGGGGGGTATCATAGACGTTAACCCAACGGACCCTGGAGGCAGCAATGGAACTCGACCCCACCGACATGAAGCCAGTCATCAACCGCCTGCGGCGCGCCCAGGGGCAGCTGGCCGCCGTCACCCGGATGATCGAGGAGGGCCGGGACTGCAAGAGTGTTGTCACCCAGCTGGCCGCCGTCTCGAGCGCCCTGGACAAAGCAGGCTTCTCCATCATCGCGACCGGCCTGCAGCAGTGCATGCAGCAGGAGGACCCGAGCCTGGACCGGGCCGAGCTGGAAAAGCTTTTCCTCTCG
>JBFGBS010000298.1:0-3659 GCA_041567475.1 Arthrobacter sp. | reverse complement strand
GGGTGAACTTCACGTCGTAGCGGGTGGCGAACTGCGGCGGAAGCGAGGACAGGACGGAGGACCCGGCGATGTGGGACGGGGTGACGGTCTCCAGCGGGCCCAGGGCGTCGAGGTCGCGGAAGAGCTGGTCCAGGAGGACACTGGACGAGTTCCAGAGCAGGCCGGCGAGCAGGCGTGTCCGGTGGAGGGCCTCCTCCCGGTCCGCCGGGGCGGCGGCCGCCATCTCGGCCAGGTCCTCGGGGTCGAACTGGAGCCGCTGCTCGGCGGTCATGTCATCCGGGTGCGGATCGAGGCCCAGGAGCTCAAGGCTCAGCCCGGTGAGTTTCCCGGCGTCCGCCAGTAGTTCTTCGGTGATGTCGTCGTCGTCCGGATCCATGGCCACGATGCTACCTGCCGGCGGGCTGCCGTCCGATTCGGTGACGCCTTCGAAACACGGTCCTCCAGCGTCAGGGAATCAGCCGCGTCACGGTCCAGAACAGGACACGCGTGGGGCAGAGCCCAAAGCGTAGTTTGTCTGCGCCGTTTCGATTTGTCGCCTCTTACGTTGCTCCTGCATGCCCAGAAGCGCCTCAACCTCGCTGGCGTTAAGGCCTTCGGACTCCCAGCAAAACCTGTTTCGAAACTGCCGATATCGGCGGCCATTGATGCTCGTTATCAACATGGGGAAGTTCAACTGCGCCTCCAGGCGCCCAAGAAAACCTCTTCCTTGACCTTGCCAATGGAGTAGCGCTTTGTGCCAACGGTGATAATGACGTCACCTTTGCCCGTTCAGAATCCCCGCTGGGGGTCAAGTCTGAAGTTATCGGCCTTGCGTAGCATCCCAATACTTACCTTGTTCTTGACCGAGCGGGCCTGACCGCTGGGTTGTTCTGAAGTTTGACAGAAGTTTACTAGCTAAGAGCCCGCGACAAACAGTCGAGCGGCGGTATGCGTTGGCCTGGGTCCTGCGACGCTCAGGAGAGGTATTCCGCCCTGCCGAAGTTGTGGTTTGCGGTGGACTAGCAAGTTCTTGCGTGAGTGGCGGTGGCGCTCCAGTGAACCGGGCACGGAGCATGTCTCTTGATCGCTCAATCATGGCGCTGGCTCAGCTCGGCCTTGTTTTACTTACTAACGTCATATACACAGCAATTTCCCATCAAACTCTCAGCTTGGCAGTTCCCGTGGCTATAGTTTGTCTGGGGGGAACATCTGTCATTGGTCTGACACATGGGTATGCCTCTGTGACACCGCAGGGCCGAAAATCCACCCAAGGAAATCAGCCAAACCAGGTAGACAGGATCTGCAATGACAGAGAACATAACGGTGCCGGACGCTCAGCGTGAAGGCAAAGCACAGGCCGCAGCGGATAAGGCCTACCGCAAGGCATCGCGGCCTTGGTTCAAGAAGAAGCGCTTCCTTATCCCTCTGATCATTGTCGCGCTAATGATCATTTCGGGGATTTCAAACGCTGGCAAAGACGACTCTTCGGCTACTGTCGCTCCTGCCACAGACGCATCTTCGGAGGCACCTGCGGCGGCGGCACCTGCGGCGGCACCCGCCGAGGCACCTGCGGCGGCTGCACCCGCCCCAGCTGCTCAGGAGATTGTGTCAGTTGATGCCGCTCAACTACTCGCTGACTTCAAGGGTAACGAGGCGGCTGCTGACGCGAAGTACAAGGGGAAAGTTCTGCAGGTTACCGGATTCGTAGATAAGGTTGATACAGAATTCCTTGATAAGGACCAATACATCGTGAGGCTCGACAACGGTGATCGGTACAGCTTCCTGTCAGTCAACTGCAACGACGTACCGGCGGCGACGGCAGCCGCTGTTGTTCCTGAAAGCAACATCACGGTCCGGGGCACATTCCAGGATGGCGGAGACCTCGGCGTCGAGCTTAAGGCCTGCGAAATTCTCTAAACATACCTTAGGGTCCCAGCGGTCCAAGTCCATGTCTCTAAGTAGGCAAGGACTTGGCCCGCTTTGGTTTAAGGGAAGAATCATCAGCTATGGGAAAAGCACGTCAGCGACGAACCCGGGATGAAGAAGTTTTGATCCAAAGTGGCAGAATTTACAGACATGCCAAATGTTCGCGGGTGGAAGACGGGGTCCGACGCGTCAGGGATCAATACGTGACCCCTGTGTCCGCAGCAGCGCGATGAATATTGGAAAGAACGCGGCAAGAACCCTAAGGCATCACAAACGCCTGCCGAACCATCCCGCTGACCGCAAAGTCGTCGAACCCTCAGCCGCTAGCTTCTTATCTTGAGCCAGCGACACATTCTGCCTTTTTGCCGGTGATCTTCGGAGCAGCTTTCGAACGAATGTCTCTCACGGTCTTCGCGGGTAGCCTAAGGCTCAATGAACCCCTTTGAATTGCCGGACCACCAGCTCGCCGCCTTCGCCCGCCCGGTATTGGAGTATCTTCCTGCTGGATACCACGCTGAGGACGCAGCGCGTGCCGAGATCGACGATATTGGATCCCTCTCCGCGCTGGCGTCACCGGACGTTGTTGCGGCCAGGATCGCCCGGCTCGGGCTCAACGTCAGCCCGAGAGCCATGTCGGAGCGGCTATTTGAAGCCAGCGACGAGCGCTCCACAGTTTCGGGCCTCAGATACCGCAACCTTGATCCGACCTTCCCGTTCGTGGCGGTCAAGACTACGGCCCGGGTGAACGATGTGGAGGCCGTCGATGCATTGGCCGCCCAGGTGACCGAGGCGTACAGCGGCGTTGGCGTGCGTGGCTTCACTTTTTGGGAGCAGCCAGGCCTCGATTTACCAGTCGCAGAATGCTGGGCAACAGTCATGGCCGGGTCCATCAGCGCGGCAGCGGCTGACGAACGGGATCTGCCCGCGCTTCTGACGATCTCCTGGCCCGCATCAGTGACGGAGGTGATCGCCGATTATCAGCATGAACATCAAGCTTGGCGGTCGGATAACCCAGGACTTGCCTCGTTTGTTTCAGAGTCCGATCCGGAAGAACTCCAAGAAGCCGCGGACCAGGGCTTGTTGATGTCGCTGCGGGACGATCAAGGCTTCGCGGGATTGGTGGCTGCGACCATCTCACCGATCTTCGGTAGACGTGCAGTCTGCATGCTGGAAATCATCCTGACGGAACGCCTGCGAGGCAAGGGCTTGGCTTCGGCGGTGGAATCCTCATTCCTGGCCGGACAACGCTCGGGGGCGGACACCGTCTGGGGCCAGATCCACGCAGAAAACCTGCCCTCGCTGCGCACCGCACACAGGCTTCGCCGCCGGCCGGTGCAGCAGGAGTATTTCGTCCCCCTGTCCGCGGACTAAACCGCCGTTCGGCGAGGGCACCTCAGCCCCTACACCGCGGCCCCTTGAAAGTGGGCCTCGATGATCCCCTTGATGTCTTCGTGGCAGCCGCCGCAGCCCGTGCCGGCGCGCGTGGCGCCGGAAACCTCGGCCACCGTCCCGCACCCGTCGGCGGCCGCGGCGGCAATTGCGGTGCCGCTGACGCCGGCGCACCGGCACACGGTCCGGGCCGGGTCAGCCGCGCCGGCAGCGGCAACCTGGTCCGGGCCATCGAGGCGCAGCAGCAGCGAACGGTCCGCCGGGAGCTCGGCGCCGCGTTCGAAGAGCTGGACCAGTTCCGCCGCGGTGCGGGGCATGCCCACCGCCACGAGCCCCTCAAGCACGCCCGCGCGGGTGGTCATCTT
>JBFGBS010000297.1:0-3699 GCA_041567475.1 Arthrobacter sp. | reverse complement strand
GGCCGCCCGCCATCTTGTCGCCCAGACGGTGGAAGCTGAATTCAGCCAGGGCCGGGTCTCGGCCCGGCGGGTTCGCAGGCTGGGAGCGATCGTGCTTTCCTCCACGCCGGTCCGGCCGTCCGCCGAGGAGGGCGCCGCCGCGGTCGCCCGGGCACTTGCCACGCAGGGGCTGGGGACCCTCGGCTGGTCTGCCGCCGCCGACGGGCTGCGGCGGCGGCTGGCCCTGCTGCACAGGGAGCTCGGCGCGCCCTGGCCGGATGTGTCCGAGGCCGCCTTGCTGGCCCGGCTCGGCGAGTGGCTGGCGCCCGAACTGGCTGCCCTGGCCGGCGGGGCAAGTATCAACGCGATCGATCTGGCGGCCCCCTTGCGCCGGCTGCTGCCGTGGCCCGAGGCTGCCCGGCTCGAGGAGCTGGTTCCGGAAAGCCTCGAAGTGCCGAGCGGGTCCCGCGTGCGGATCGGGTACCCGGAAGTAGGGGACAAGGACGGCCGCCCGGTGGTGGCGGTCAAGCTGCAGGAGTGCTTCGGTTGGGCCGCCAGCCCGCGGCTGGCGGGGGACCGTGTGCCGGTGCTGTTCCACCTCCTCTCCCCGGCCAGGGCGCCGCTGGCGGTCACCGACGATCTGGCATCCTTCTGGTCGGGACCGTACGCCCAGGTCCGCGCCGAAATGCGCGGCCGCTACCCGAAGCACCCATGGCCGGAAGACCCCTGGACGGCCCAGGCGACGGCCAGAACCAAGCGCCGGATGTAACAGCCTCCACACTGCAACGCGGGGTCACTTTTGGCCCATCCCGGCGCCCCGGATGGGCCGGAAGTGACCCCGCGTTGCCCTTCGGGGTGGGCCGAAGGACTCTGCTCAAAAGGGCCGAACAAGGCCATCATTCTGCTACGTCGGTTGAGGAATGAACTGGTCTCGGAGAGGAGGCTGGACGCACCTTCCGGTCTTGCTTCGGCAGCCATTCCGGAAGGGGACGATCCACGACACGTAGGGGGAACGTGGCGCGGAACCGCCAGCTACTTCAACGACGAAAGGCCCGTCAGATGTACCATCCACGCGAGCGGCGAACAGCCTTCGGCTCCGCCCTCTTTATGTTCCTCACGCTGTCCGCCGCGGCGTGCTCGACGCCGCCGGCCACCTCGGCGCCGGCCACGGAAACAGCCACGCCCGGAACCTCACCGACAGCGACGCCGGACGCTTCACCGGTTCCAGCCTCACCGACAGTCGGTCCCGTGGCGGTGGGGCTCTGCGGACCGGACACGGCGCTGTTCTTCGACCGCGCCGCGTTCCCGGCGTCGCCGAAGATCGACAACAAGTGGTCTCCCCGGACTCCCGGAATGCAGTACACCACCACGGGCACGGTCACCAGCGCGGAAGGCACCTCCGAACGGATGGTGACCCACACCGTGACCGGCCTGACGAAGATGGTCGACGGCGTCAAGACCCAGGTGATGTGGGACCGCGACTACGCTGACGGCGAGCTGGTGGAGTCCGAACTGGCGTTCTTCGCCCAGGCCAACAACGGCGATGTCTGGCTCTTCGGAGAGTACCCGGAGGAGTTTGAGAACGGTGAATTCATCGGCGCTCCCGCGACCTTCCTCAGCGGCATCTCCGACGCGCAGGCGGGGCTGGCAATGCTGGCCGAGCCGAAGGTCGGCGCGCCCGCCTATGTCCAGGCCCACGCGCCGGCGGTGCAGTTCCTCGACTGCGGGAAGCCCGTGCAGGAGAACGAGCAAGCGTGTGTCGCGACGGGATGCTACGACAACGTGCTGGTCATCGATGAACACAATCCCTTGGAGCCGGCAGGAGGGCACCAGCAAAAGTTCTACTCGGCGGGCACCGGCCTGGTGAAAGTGACAGCCGTGGGCGGGGACCGGCAGGAGACGCTGGAACTCGTCAAGAACGAACAACTCTCCGACGCCCAGCTAATGGAGATCAACCAGCAGGCACTGCTCCTGGAGGAGCGCGCCTATGAGATCAACGCGGACTACGCCCAGACCCCTAAGGCCGAAATCGCTACGGAGACCGCGGGCACCTGGTAGACGCCGTGGTTACCCCTTCGGCAGGCGGGCCGGGAACAGCGGGCGGCAGCTCGGGCAGTCGCCCGTTGGGTCGCCTTCGCCCGGCGGCGCCATCGCCCAGCGCTCAAGCCTCAGCCGCTCCCGCAGGGCCCAGGCGAGGAGGCTGAGGGCCAGGAGGGCGAAGACCGGCTGAATCACCCCGGCCAGGACCCAGGGCGCGGCGCCCGCGAACAGGTGGGTTGCCAGGGTCCCCGGGCCGGTGGACGTGGCGAGGACAAGCCCGATGAGGCCGATCACCGGCCACCGGACGTCGCAGAGGGTGGCTTCGGCCCCGATGGGGGCGTGAACGTAGCTGCCAAGGATCAGGCCGGTCAGGGCGGCACCGGCCGCGAGAAACGCCAGCGACCACCAGGGGACCGCGGTGGCGGGCAGCATGCCGTTGACGGAGACGACGGCGGCGGCCGCCGCGGCGGCGCCGATTCCGGCGGCGGTCAACCGTGTCCGCTGCCAGCTGCGCAGGAGACGGACGACGCCGGCGAACCGGACCGCCGGGGTGTGGAATTGTGACGTGCTCACGGCAGCCGAGCCCCGCCCCGGACGTGCCGCGCCGTCCAGATCACAACAACGGCTACGAGCGACGTGGAAACCAGGCCCAACCCCGAGTAGCCGACCGTCGCAAGCACCGGTCCCGCCAAAGCCCCGCCCAGTGCACCGGCGGCATTCATGCTCAGGTCCGAGACGCCCTGCAGCGCGGGACGGTCCTGGACCTGCGCCGATTCCGCCACGAGCGCGGACCCTGCGACGACGGCGGCCGACCAGCCCAGGCCCAGCAGCACCAGGCTGAGCGTGACCGCGGACTGCGAATCGGCGGCGGTGCCGGCAATCAGCAGCGACGCCAGCAACATGGCCTGGCCCAGCAGGATGACCGGCAACCTGCCGGCTTTGTCCGCGAGCCAGCCGAAGACGGGGGACAGGGCGTACATCCCGGCGATGTGGAGGCTGATGGTGAATCCCACGAGCGTCAGGCCGGCCCCGTGGTCGCGCAGGTGCACCGGTGTCATGGACATCAGCGCCACCATGGTGGCGTGGCTCAGCGCCACGACGGCCACCGCATACCTCGCGTGCGGGGTGGTGCGTAGAATCCGCCGGCCGGATCGCGCCGGGGGCGCTGTGGCGGCCGATTCGCCCCGGGACATGGCCGTCAGGAGCGGATCGGGGCGCAGACCGGCGAGGTAGACCACCGCGGCCGTCGCCTGGGCCGCCGCGGCGAAGGCAAATGCTCCGGTCAGCGGCGGCAGACCCAGCGCGGCGCCGACGCTTTCTCCCGGTCCAAACAGGTTGGGCCCGAGCACGGCGCCGATGGTGGTGGACCAGACCACAATCGAGAGGTCCCGCGCCCGGGTTTGCGACGGGGCCAGGTCCGTGGCGGCGAAGCGTGCCTGGAGATTGACGGCGGAGCCGGCCCCCAGGAGCATCAGACCCGCAAGGAGCAGGGGGAAGGACACTATTGCGGCCGAGGTGATGGCGGTGATCGCGCCGGTTCCGGCAATCAGTGCCCCGGTGGAGAGGGAAATCCGCCGGCCCCGGGCCACGGCGAGCCGGGCCAGGGGAATGGCCGCGAACGCCGCCCCGAGGGTGCTCATGGTGGCAGCCATGCCGGACCAGGCGGCGGTGCCGGACAGT
>JBFGBS010000296.1:0-3701 GCA_041567475.1 Arthrobacter sp. | reverse complement strand
CAGGTGACGCCCTACGAACTGCAGCGCAACCTCGGCATCCTCTAGGCCTGTGCCGGTGACGAGGAGTCGACGGTGAGCCTGGCACGGCGGCTGATCGCGGCGGGATTCAGCGACCTGGAGAAAGGGGAACGCTTTCTCGCTGCCCGGGAGCTGGACGGACTGGACCAGGACGCCCTGTTCGCCGGGCTCCACCTGGCGGCCAGCCCGGACACGGCCCTTCAGTCGCTTGTCCGGCTGATCGAAAAACTCCCGGAACTGCGCCAACTCGCGGTCGCGGAGCTGGAGACGAGCGAACCCCTGTACCGGGTGTTGGGAGCCTCGGAGGCGCTTGGCGAGTTCCTCATCCGCCACCCGGAACACGTGGACGTCTTTGATGTCACGGCCAGCCCGGAGCCGCTGGCGGCCGACGCCGGGGAACTTCGCTCCCGGCTGCTGAACTCAGTGCGCGCGGATCCCCGGTCCGCCCGGCCGGTCGCCGCCCTCACCGGGCAGGACGCCTACGCTGCGCTGCGGACCGCTTACCGGCGCGGGGTCGTGGAACTCGCTATCAAGGATCTCTGCGCGGCTGACCCGCTGGACTTCATGCCCGCCGCCGGGGCAGAGCTGGCCGATCTGGCCGGTGCCGCCGTGGAAGCTGCCCTGGCCGTGTCCCGAGCCGAGGCCGCGGAGCACTTCGCGGCCGAGGAGGTCGCCGACGTCGCGCTGTCCGTGATCGGCATGGGCAAGTGCGGCGCCCGCGAGCTCAACTACATTTCCGACGTCGACGTCATCTATGTCATCGAATCCGGCACCCTGGAAGACTCACATGCCAACACCATCGGCACCGCCTTGGCGTCGGGCATCTCGCGGGCCATCATGTCAGCGGGCAAGGAACCGGGACTCTGGGAAGTCGACGCAAACCTGCGTCCCGAAGGCAAGTCCGGGCCGCTGGTCCGGACCCTGGCCTCGCACGAAAGCTACTACGCCCGCTGGGCCGAGAGCTGGGAATTCCAGGCGCTGCTGAAAGCACGGACCATCGCCGGCGACGCCGACCTCGGTGCCCGCTACGAAGCCGCCGTGGCTCCGCTGATCTGGGCCTCCGCCGGCCGGGAAGGATTCGTCGAGTCGGTCCGGGCCATGCGCCGCAGGGTCACCGAGCACATTCCCGCCGAAGAGGAGCAACGCCAGATCAAGCTGGGCCGCGGCGGACTGCGCGACATCGAATTCACCGTCCAGTTGCTGCAGCTCGTGCACGGGAAAGCCGACGAGTCGCTGCGCTGCCGGGACACGACGTCGGCCATTGCCGCGCTGTCTGCCGGCGGGTATATCGGCCGCTCCGATGCGGCCGAGTTCGACCGTAATTACCGCTACCTGCGGCTCCTGGAGCACCGGATCCAGCTTTTCCAGCTGCGCCGGACCCACCTCATGCCGGTCAAGGAAGCCGCCCTGCGGGCATTGGCGAAAGCGGCCCTGGGCCCGTTCTCGGACGAACGGCCCCAGCCTGATGCCTTGGCTGCGGCCTGGCGGGCCACCAAACGCTCCGTGCGCGAGCTGCACGATCGCATTTTCTACCGTCCACTGCTCAACACCGTAGCCACCCTCAGCAGCGAAGAGGCACGTTTGACGCCGGAAGCCGCCCAAGGGCGCCTCGCGGCTTTGGGTTATCTCGATCCGCCGGGCGCCATGCGGCACATCGAGGCGCTCACCGCCGGCGTCAGCCGGCGCGCCCAGCTCCAACGCCAGCTCCTGCCCATCCTGCTGGGCTGGCTCGCCGAGGGCGTGGATCCGGACGGCGGGCTGCTTGCGTTCCGCCGGGTCAGCGAGGCGCTGGGGACCACACACTGGTATCTGGGGCTGCTCCGGGACTCAACGGCGGCCGCCGAACGGCTCTGCCATGTGCTCTCCAACTCCCGGCTCATCGCCGACCTGCTCGAGGTTTCGCCCGAATCCGTGGCCTGGCTCGGCTCGGACAAGGAACTGGCGCCGCTTAGTTTCGAAGCGCAATGGCTGGAAATCAGCTCAAAGATGTCCCGGCACGCCGATCCGGAGAGCGCCATGCGGCTGATCCGGCTGATCCGGCGCCGCGAAATCCTCCGGATTGCCATCGCGGACAGCGCCGGGCTGTTGGACCAGGACCAGGTAGGGGCCGCGTTGGCCGACGCGGACCGCGCCGCTGTCCTGGGAGCACTCCGCGTGGCGGAGACGGTGGTCACCGCGGAGGAGCCCCTCAAAGTGAACGTCCTCGTCGTGGCCATGGGGCGCCAGGGCGGGCGCGAAATCGGTTACGGCTCGGATGCGGACGTGATGTATGTCCACCGCGGCCTGCCCGGTGTGCCCGAGGACGAGGCGCAGAAGCAGGCCGCCCAGATCGTGGGAAAGCTCTCCAACCTGCTGACCCAGCCGCTGAAACCGGCCATCCTGGCCGAGCGTGTGCTGATGGTGGACGCAGACCTCCGGCCCGAGGGCAAGAGCGGCCCGATGGTGCGTTCCCTGGAGTCCTTCGCTGAGTATTACAAGCGGTGGTCGCTCGTATGGGAGGCGCAGGCCCTCCTGCGCGCCCGGCCGATGGCCGGCGACGATGCCCTGGCCGCCGATTTTATGGCGCTCATTGATCCCATCCGCTACCCGGAGGAACTTGCCGAGCAGGACGTGCGGGAGGTCCGGAGGGTGAAGGCGCGCGTTGAGGCCGAACGGCTGCCGCGCGGGGCGGACCCGGCGCGGCACCTGAAGCTCGGCCGGGGCGGGCTGAGCGACGTCGAATGGCTGGCCCAGCTGATCCAGCTCCAGCATGCCGGCCGGCACCCGGAGCTGCGGACCACCTCCACCGTCGACGCGCTGGAGGCCGCCGCGGTCCTTGGCTTCATCGAAGCGGGGGATGCGGTGATCCTGCTGCGGGCGTGGCGGCTGGCGAGCCGGATCCGGTCGGCGAACGTCATCTGGACCGGCCGGGCCTCGGACCTGCTGCCGTCCTCCCGCCGTGACCTTGAAGCCGTGGCGCGCTGGTGCGGCTACGGCCAGGGCAACGCCACGGCGCTGGAAGAAGATTACCTCCGGCTCAGCCGGCGGGCCCGGAACGTGTTCGAACGGGTCTTCTACGGCCACTGAGCCGGGTCGCTGGGCCGGGTCACTGGGCCGGGTCGCTGGGCCGGGTCGCTGGGCCGGTTACGCCGAAGCGTGCGCCGGCGTACTGACAGGGCACACCGGCGGTGCTATCTTGGGGCACATGGCCCGGCACCTGTTCGTGAACCTCCCTGTGAAAGACCTCTCCAAGACGGTGGATTTCTTCACCGCACTGGGGTTCACCTTCAACCCCGACTTCACGGACGAAAACGCGACCTGCATGATCGTCAACGACAACGCCTACGTTATGCTCCTGGTCGAGTCCTACTTCAAGACCTTCACGTCCAAGTCTGTTGCTGCCACCTCAGGTACCGCCGAAGTCATCATGTCCATCTCGCTGGATAGCCGCGAGGCGGTCGATGAAACCGTCCGGCTGGCCCTGACGTCCGGCGGCAGGCCGTCGGAAGAAGCGCAGGACTACGGCTTCATGTATACCCACAGCTTCCAGGACCCGGACGGTCACCTCTGGGAGGTCTTCTGGATGGACCCCGCCGGGCCGCCGAAGGACGCCGCGCTGTAGCCTGGCGCTTCCGGTTCCGTGTCCCCGTACCGATGACGGCCCGCGCCTGCCGTTTGGGTAGGCTTCCGGTATGCGTGAAAGT
>JBFGBS010000295.1:0-3718 GCA_041567475.1 Arthrobacter sp. | reverse complement strand
GACCGGGGCGCCGGCGTTCGAGATTGAACCCGGCGGCTGGGTGCTGGCGCTGGAGGACCGTGGCGACGAATTCCTGGTCCAGAACACCGACGGCCGGCTCGGCGTGTTGCGCGACCTCAGCAACATCGAACGCGGCTAGCCTCACCGGTGGCAACCAAACCCGGCAGCGCCGGGCCCCGACTGCCGGCAGCATCAGGTGAGTCAGTGCTGGCCCTCAAACGCCGTGCGCGGCGGATCAATCGGGCCCTCGCGGAGCAGTATCCCTACGCCCACGCCGAGCTTGACTTCCGCAGTCCGTTTGAACTCGTGGTGGCCACGGTGCTGTCGGCGCAGACCACGGATGTGCTGGTGAACCAGATCACCCCGCTCCTGTTCGCCCGCTACCCGGACGCCCGGAGCATGGCCGAAGCCCCGGTCGCCGAGCTGGAGACGATCATCAAGCCGACCGGGTTTTACCGTGCCAAGGCGAGGAACCTTTTGGCGCTGTGCAACCGGCTCGTGGATGAGTTCGACGGCGTGGTGCCGGGACGGCTGGAAGATCTCATCACGCTGCCCGGCGTCGGACGGAAGACCGCCAATGTGGTGCTCGGCAACGCCTTCGGGATTCCGGGGATCACCGTCGATACGCACTTCGGCCGCCTCGCGCGCCGCTTCGGGTGGACGGAGTCGGAGGATCCCGTGCGGATCGAATCCGACGTTGCGGAACTGTTCGAGCCCAAAGACTGGACGATGCTCTCGCACCGGGTCGTCTTCCACGGGCGGCGGGTCTGCCACGCCCGCAAACCTGCCTGCGGCGCCTGCCCGGTGGCGAACTGGTGTCCCAGCTACGGCGCAGGGGAGACGGACCCGGCGAAGGCGCGGAAGCTGCTCAAATACGAGCTCGCCCCGGGGCAGGAGGCACTGCTGGAACGGTTGCTGGCCGAAACACACCGGGCCGCCGAAATCCGGATGGAATCGCAGAGGAAGCGGCCATGACGGCACGGCAGGAGCTCATCGACCTGGTCGGCAGGGTACAGGCGGGCACCGTGTCCGCGCCGGATCCGCGCTGGCGCGAACTCGTCATTGCGCCCGGGGAGCGCGTCCGCAGGGCCGCGGTGCTTATGCTCTTCGGTGCCCTGGACACCGTTCCCGCGGCTTCGGACAAGCTGCTGGCTCCGGCGGATCTGGATGTGCTGCTGCTGCAACGCGCCGAAACGCTGGACGACCACCCGGGACAGGTGGCGTTCCCCGGCGGCGGGATCGACCCGGGCGAAGCCGTGGTGGAGGCAGCCCTCCGCGAGGCGGAAGAGGAAACCGGGCTGGATCCCGCGGGGGTGGAGGTCCTCGGGGTGATGCCCGAACTGAACCTGCCGCGCGGTAACTTCCTCGTCACGCCCGTGCTGGCCTGGTGGGCCGCCCAGTCCCCGGTCCGGGTGGTCGACTATGGCGAATCAGCCCAGGTGTTCCGGGTCCCGGTCCGGGACCTGCTGGATCCGGACAACCGGGTCATGGCCACGGTGAGCCGC
This sequence comes from Arthrobacter sp., assembly GCA_041567475.1. GTDB lineage: Bacteria > Actinomycetota > Actinomycetes > Actinomycetales > Micrococcaceae > Arthrobacter. Next base: position 2,213 of record JBFGBS010000295.1, on the reverse strand, counting down.
GCCGGCCAGTCCTTTGACAGCCCGGCCTTCACCGTAAACGGCGTGGTGGTCTGGGGCTTCACCGGGATGATCCTGAACCAGCTTTTTGAACAACTGGGCTGGGCCGTGCCCTGGGACCGGACGCGGCGCCTTGGCATAGATATCTGAGCGTGACTCCCCGGTCCGGACGGTGGCGGGGCCAGTGTGGGGCCGTGTGTGAAAGGTCGGGTCCAGCCGCCCGGCTAGCCGGGGCCTTCGGCGGCCGGTCCGGGAGCGGCCGCGGATTTATCCACGATCAGGCCCGCCGCGGCGTTCTCGCGGACCGCCGTGATACCCGCCGCCGCGTCCTGGATGGTGTCAAACACCGGCGACATAGCCACCACCGCTCCATCCGCTGCCTTGAGCGTGAAAAAGTAGAACTCGTTTCCTGCTTCGCTGATCTCGAAAACGCCAGCCATATATCCTGTTGACTCCCCAATCGGGTGCTTCATTGCACTCCCCGGCTGATCGGATCACGCCGGTCTTCAAGAGAGGCTATCCCGGGACGCTGCGGCGGACAACGCTACGGCCGGGTAGGTTACTGCGCATGAATCTGAGTGCCTATTTAGCGTGGTCGTAGGAGTCCACGACCGCGACGCTGACCGGAAATTCCACCGGGATCCGGCCGAAAAGCAGCTCCTTGGCCGCGGCCGCCGCCTCTTCGATGGCGCGGACGCAATTTTCCACCGCATTGTCCGGGCAATGGACCATCACCTCGTCATGGAGGAAGAACACCAGTTCGCCCGCGGGAGTGCCTTCGAGGCGCATGGCGCGCAGCCGTCGCCGCAACTCGGCCAGCCAGCACGCCGCCCAGTCGGCGGCCGAGCCCTGCACCACGAAATTCCGGGTGAACCTGCCGCGTGAACGGGCGATGGATTCGGCGCGGCGCTGTTCATCCGCCGTGGCCGATTGCTGGCTCCGGAACCATCCGTCCGGCGTCGGCGGGCTGCTGCGGCCGAGGCGGGTGGTGACGGTTTTCCCGGTTTCCCCGTCCCGGGCCGCCTGTTCCACGAACCCGACGGCACGCGGGTAGGTGCGCGCCAACTGCGGCATGAGCCGCCCGGATTCGCCCGTCGTGGCGCCGTAGATCGCGCCGAGCAGCGCGATCTTCGCCTTGGCACGGTCGCCGCCGAAGCCCTGCGCCGCGATGCCGGCGTAGAGGTCCTTGTCCCGGGCGGCCTCCGCCATTTTCGAATCCCGGGCCAGCGCCACCAGCACCCGCGGTTCCAGTTGGGAGGCATCCGCCACGATCAGCTTGTGTCCCGGATCGGCATGGACCGCGCCCCGGATCTGGCGTGGGATCTGCAGTGCCCCGCCGCCCCGCGAGGCCCAGCGGCCGGAGACAACGCCGCCCACCACGTATTCCGGCCGGAACCGGCCGCCGTTGACCCAGGCGTCCAGCCAGGCCCACCCGTTGGCCGTATACAGCCGGGCGAGCTTCTTGTAGGCCAGCAACGGTTCGATCGCCGGGTGGGAGGATTCCTGCAGCTCCCACTGCCGGGTGGACTTCACTTCGATGCCGTTCCGGTGCAGCGCCCGCATCAGCTCCTGCGGGGAGTCCGGATTCAGGCCCGGTGATTTCAGCAGTTGCCGCAGGGCCGCGGTGAGCTCTTCGAGTCTGGCCGGCCGGTGGCCGGGGGCCGGACGCGGGCCCAGGTAGCCGGCGAGGATTTGTTCGTGTAGATCCTCGCGCCACGGAACCCCGGTGTGCTGCATCTCGGCGGCGATCATGGCTCCGGCGGATTCCGCGGCCAGCAGCAGCTGTAGCCTCTGCCGCCGGTCGGCGTCGGTCTCCCCGGCGGCCAGGAGGGCTTCCTGCTGGGCCGCATATTCGGCCCGGAGAGCCTCCGGCGAAGCGCCGTCGGCCGGGCCGGCAACAGGTGTTTCAAAGAGCGCGCCCTGCTCGGCCGGCGGGGGCAGGGGCTGGAGGGACCGCGGCGGCAGCTCCTCAAGCGGGCCCGGCCGCTCCGCGTTCCGGGCGTAGTCCGTGTGCGCAGTGAACTCCGAGTTGGCCAGGATGGCCCCGCACAGTGTGAGGTCATAGCAGCGCTCCAGCTCCACGCCGGCCCGCAGTAGCGCCGGATACCAGTCCTGTGTCCGGTGCCAGATCCATCGCGGCCGCAGGCCCGCCGGCCGGTTCTCCAGTTGGCGGACGACGCCGGGAAGACCTGCCTGGCTGACCAGCCGCGGTTCCG
>JBFGBS010000294.1:0-3725 GCA_041567475.1 Arthrobacter sp. | reverse complement strand
TGGCCGGCCGTCCGATTGAACGCGAAGGAGCCGGCCGGGCGGCCTTTCGTGGATTCGGCGCCCGACGCGATGACGAGGCCGGCCTCCAGCAAACCGTCAATGCGTTGATTCACCGTTGAGCGCGATAGTCCGGTAAATGCCGCAATTTCCGTTTTGGTCAGGACCTGACCGGACCGGAGGAGGTCCAGGACCTCATGCATTCCACCCGGCGCCGGCTCTGTGGATGGCGATGCTGGTTTCACCGTCATAACCGCCGTTCACCGTTGAGTTCTAGTCTGCAGGCCATCTTAACCCCTCGATCGTTACGTCATGGTTGCGTGGGCAACGTCACATAGTTATGCTACCAGCAGACGTTAGTTCGGCGTTCATATGATTTCCAAAGTCAGAAGGGGCAAAGATGCCGCAGCTCAAGAACTCACTCATCTTCATTGCAGCCGCTTCCGCCGGGGTTATGACCCTGGCAGGATGCACCACCATGGGAGGCGCCCCCGCAAGCGACGGGGCAAGCGGAGGAACGGCCAAGACGGCCGCCGTCATCAAGGGCCTGGACAACCCCTTCTTTCAGTCGATGGAAGAGGGCATCAAAGCTTTCGATTCGAGCATCACCGTCCAGGCCGCCCAGGACATCACGGACACCAGCGGACAGGCCGACCGGCTTTCCTCGCTCGCCGGCCAGGACTACAGCTGCTTCATCATTAACCCCATCAGTGGCAACAACTTGATCCAGGGCTTGGCCCAGCTCAAGGCCGCTGGCAAAACGGTCGTCAACATTGACAGTCCCGTCGATCCGGCCGCCGCGAAGGCAGTTAACGCCGTGCCCGACACCTACATCGGCACCGACAACATCTCCGCCGGAAAGCTGGCCGGTGAGCACATGGCCAGCATCGTTGGCGACGGCGCCAAGGTCGCCGTCGTCGGCGGTATTGCCGGAGACGTGACCAGCGGCGAGCGGGTCACCGGATTCACCGAGGGCCTAGGCGGAAAAGCCACTGTCCTGGAGACCGTCTCTGCCGACTGGGACCGTCAGGTGGCACTGACCAAAGCCGGCGATCTGCTGCGCTCCAACCCGGACATCAAGGGCTTCTTCGTCGCCAATGACGTGATGGGACTCGGCGTCGCGCGTGCCGTTGCGGATGCCGGACTGACCGGCGAGGTCGCGATCATCAGCGTCGACGGTGTCCCTGAGGGGCTCCAGGGCGTGGAATCCGGCGAGCTCACCGCCACGGTGGCGCAGTACCCGTACGCCATCGGCGAGATGGCGGCCCAGGCCTGCAAGGCCGCGGCCGACGGCACCAAGCTGCCGGAATCCGTGGAGGCCCCGGTTGCCCTGGTAACAAAGGAAAACGTGGATAAGGCGCTGACGGCAGCACCGGCACCCTTCGAATCGTTTGCCAACCCGTTCGGCAAGTAACCCGTTTCACCAAGTAGCAGGGAAGCTCCATGATGTCCTCCACTTCACAAGACCCTCCAGTTCAAGAACAAGGGACTCCGGAACCGGTGAAAGGCCCGGAACGTGCGGGCAAGGACCCCGCCTCCGTTTCCGGCGCGCGGTTTGAAGACCTGAAGCGGATCAGCTTTTGGGCCGATCATGCCGCGATCATCGGGTTGGTGATCCTGGTCGCGGTGTTCACGGCGCTGAACCCTGTGTTCCTCACGGTGGGGAACATCCAGTCGATCCTCATCGCAGCCTCGATCCTGATCGTCCTCACCATTGGGCAGGCTTTTGTCATCCTCAGCGATGGCATTGATCTCTCGGTCGCTTCGACCATGACGCTGGGAGTCATTGCCTTCGGCATTGCCTACGCCCAGGGCGGCGGATTGCTTGTGAGCATGATCGCCGCCGTGGTGGCGAGCACGCTGATCGGGGTGCTGAACGGGGTCCTGATTGCCAAGGGAAAAATCACGGACTTCATCGTCACCCTCGGTTCGCTCTCGGTGGCTTCCGGCCTGGCGCTGGTCCTCTCGGACGGAAAGCCGACGTCGATCACCAGTGTTGAGCTGATCAACTTCTCCACCCAGGGAGTGCTCATCTTTGGGTTCCCCTTCATGGTGGCGGCCATCCTGGCGATCCTGGCGCACATCATCCTGTTCAGGACCCGGTTCGGAACCCACCTGTTCGCCACCGGAGGATCCAAGGAAGCGGCCCAGGCTACGGGCATCAGCACCGCCCGGATCAAGATCGCGGTGTACACGATCTCGGGCGTCTTAGCAGGTATAGCTGCCATTCTGCTGATTGCCCGGGTCGGTGCCTCGGAGCCGGCGGCCAACACCACGTTCCTGCTGAACTCTGTTGCCGCCGTTGTGCTGGGCGGCGTCAGCCTGGCCGGCGGACGGGGATCCATCTTCGGGCCCATCGTCGGGGCGCTTCTGCTGACCGTTCTCACCAACGGGCTCACCCTAATGAATGTTTCGCAGTTCTACCAGCCACTGGCCGTCGGCGTCGTCGTTATCCTCGCCGCCCTGCTTTCGAGGTTCCAAAAATGACCAACACATTGGCTAAGTCCATCATCAACGTCGAGGGCGTCTCCCTTTCCTTCGGTAGCGTCCGGGCCCTGCAGGACGTGAGCCTGACCCTCGCCGAAGGGGAGGTTACCGCCCTGGTGGGCGATAACGGGGCGGGCAAGTCCACCCTCGTCCGGTGCATCTCGGGGATCCACAAACCCCAGTCGGGCAGGATTTCCTTCGAAGGCAGCCCGGTGCACTTCCGCAGCCCCGAGGATGCCCGTGAAAAGGGTATTGAAACCGTCCACCAGAACCTTGCACTCGTCGATGACCTGACGGTGTGGCAGAACCTCTTCCTCAACCGCGAACTGACCCGCGGCATCGGACCAATCCGTTTCCTGGACCGCAAGGCCATGAAGGAGGCCGCCGACCGGATGGTCTCCACACTGGCCGTGAACGTGCCGGCGGTGAAATCCAAGGTCCGCCGGCTCTCCGGCGGACAGCGTCAGGCTGTGTCCATCTGTCGTGCCGCCGGGTTCAGCTCCAAGCTCGTCATCATGGACGAGCCGACCGCCGCCCTGGGCGTCCAGGAAACGGCGAAGGTTGAAGAACTCATCCTGAAACTTCGGGACGAAGGGCACTCGGTCCTGCTGATCAGCCACAACTTCAGCCAGGTCATGCGGCTCAGCGACCAGGTCTGGGTCATGCGCGCCGGACGGTGTGTGGCCGGCCGGCGCACCACCGAAACCTCCGGCGACGAGATCGTCTCGCTCATCACCGGCTCCCGTGAAAAGTAATTACGAACCGAAAGATACCCCATGACCAACAGCAATGCCCTCGGAGTCCATGCCCTCGTCTGGGCCGGAGACACCTCCGAGGAATCCGTCGAAAAAGTCATCACAAGCACAGCCAAAGCGGGCTACGACCTCGTCGAATTCTCCCTGCACGATTCGATCAACCTCAACGTCCAGCACGCCCGGAGCCTGCTGCAGGAAAACAACCTCGGAGTGGTGTGCTCCCGTGGCCTGGCCTTCGACGCGGACGTCTCCAGCGATGACGTGGCCACCGTGGACCGCGGTGCCAAACTGCTGCAGGACTCCCTGGTGATCACCCACGAACTGGGCGGAACCCACTTCACCGGCGCCCTGTTCAGTGCGCTCGGCAAATACGGCGCCCCGATGTCCGACGCCGGACGTGCCAACGTCGTGAGGGTCCTGAAGGAGCTCGCGGACGAGGCAGCCCAACGGTCGATGACCCTCGGCCTGGAAATCTGCAACCGGTAT
>JBFGBS010000293.1:0-3729 GCA_041567475.1 Arthrobacter sp. | reverse complement strand
GCTCGGCAGCCAGGCCGTAGCCGGCGCCGCCTTCGAGGGCGCCGAAATGGATCCGGGCGGCCACGGCGGAGTCGGTCAGGTCGGCTTTTTCCTTGCGGCCCACGAGGCGCAGGGCCGAGTGGAAGCAGGCGGCGTAGCCGGCGGCGAACAGCTGCTCGGGGTTCGTGCCCGCGCCGTCGCCGCCCAGTTCCACCGGGCAGGCGAGGGTGACGTCGAGCATGCCGTCGTTGGTGCGGGCGTTGCCGTCGCGGCCATCGCCCGAGGCGAGGGCTTCGGCGGTGTAGAGAGTCTTCATGGGGAATCCGATCTTTCAGTGCAGGCGTGGGGTATCAGTGGCAGGCGCCACCGGGTCTCCGGCGGAACCGGCCTGCTGTCAATGGGAAGTGTGCAGGGCGGCTGCGAGCCGGCTGAGGGTGTCACGGAGCTGGTCGAGTTCGTCGGCGGAGAGCCCCGCGGCCTCGGCCAGGCGCTGCGGGATGCCCGCGGCTTTGGCGCTCAGTGCGGCGCCGTCTGCCGTGAGGAAAACCTCGACGCGGCGCTCATCTTCCGCGGACCGGCGGCGCTCCACCAGGCCGAGGGCTTCAAGCCGCTTCAGCAGCGGCGAGAGTGTGCCCGAGTCCAGGGCGAGCTCCTCCCCCAGTTCGCGGACGCTGCGGGGCTGCTCTTCCCAGAGCACCAGCATCACGAGGTACTGCGGGTAGGTCAGGCCGAGCTCCTCAAGCATCGGCCGGTAGGCCGCCGTGGTGGCCCGCGTCGCTGAGTACATGGCGAAGCACACCTGCCGGTTCAGGCGCGGCGCTTCAAGGGCGCCGGCGTCGGATCCGGAGGTATCGGCGGACCGTGGGGCTTTGCTCATGACACAACCATAGCGAACAATTTCATTGTGCACAACTCAATTGGGCCACGGCGGACCTTGGCGGACCCTGGCAGCCTGGGTCCGCCGCGGGCTAAAGGTCGCGGAGGGTGCGGAGCGCCGCCGCGGTGAGCACCTGGATGCCCAGGCCCAGGGCCCGTTCGTCCACGATGTAGTCGCCGCGGTGCAGGTCGTATTCCTCGCCGCCCGGCGTCTTGGTGCCGAGGCGCATCATGGCGCCGGGCACGTCCGCCAGGAACCAGGCGAAGTCTTCACCGCCCATGGACTGCGGGGTCAGGACGACGGCGCCCTCGCCGATTTCGGCGCGGGCCGCGGCCTCGATCAGGGCCGTTTCGTGCTCGGAGTTGACCACGGGCGGAACGCCGCGGGTGTGTTCGAGATGGACGTCGACGCCGTAGGGCGCTGCGACCTGCCGGACGACGTCGTCCAGGAGTTCGCCGGCGCCGTGCCAGGCATCGCGGTCCAGGCAGCGCATGGTGCCGGCCATGTATCCGGTACCCGGAATGGCGTTCGGGGCGGAGCCGGCGGAAATTTGTCCCCAGACCACGGAGACGCCGCTGCGGACATCAACCCGGCGGGACAGGACGGCCGGGACGTTGACGGCGATCTGCGCCAGCGCGAAGACCAGGTCCTCGGTCAGGTGCGGGCGGGAGGTGTGGCCGCCGCGGCCGGAGAGTTCGATCTTGATGGTGTCCGAGGCGGAGGTGATGGCGCCGATCCGGGTGCCGATTTTGCCGATCTCGATCCGCGGGTCGCAGTGCAGCGCCAGGATCCGCGGCACTCCTTCGAGCACACCCTGTTCAATGCAGGCGTGCGCGCCGCCGGGCATCGTTTCTTCGGCGGGCTGGAAGATGATCCGGACGGAGCCGCCCAGTGGCGACTCGGCGTGCATCCGCTGCAGGATCAGGGCGATGCCGAGCATTGTTGTGGTGTGGACGTCGTGCCCGCAGGCGTGCGTGACGCCGTGGTTCTTCGAGGCGAACGGCAGCCCGGTTTCCTCGATGATCGGCAAGGCGTCGATGTCCCCGCGCAGGGCGGTCGCGATGGGGCCTTCGCCGACATCGACGCTGAGTCCGGTGCCTTCGAGCCGGCGCGGCTTGAGGCCGGCCGCTTCAAGGCGTTGCGCCAGCTTCTCCGTAGTCCGGAATTCCTTGAAGGACAACTCCGGGTGCGCGTGGAGGTCACGGCGGAACGCGATCAGCTCCGGCAGCAGGGGCTCCAGCCACGGCCCCACCAGCGTGGTGGGCTCAGCTTCAGTAGTGTAGTTGCGCACAGCACAACTCTAGCGACGGTGCACCGATTAGCGGCATCGGCTACCGGGGGTTACGGATTCCTCGGGCTGCCGCGGCACCCCCGCAGCGGTGGTGCCGCCCCCGCAGCCGCGGCGGCAAACGTTACAGAACGTCGGCGTCGCCCCTGGCCTTGAGCGCGTCCACGGCCTGCTTGACCCGCTGCGAATGCGCCTTCGTGGTGACCAGCAGCGCATCGGGGGTATCGACGATCACAACGTCCTTGATGCCGATCAGGGCGATCACGCGCTTGGTGTCGGTGACCACCACGCCGCTGGCGTTTTCGGTGAAGACCCGGGCGCCTTCCCCCAGGACCGTGACGTCGTCGACTTCCCTGGCGCTGTTGAGCCGGCCGACGGAGGCAAAGTCTCCGACGTCGTCCCAGCCGAAGGTTCCGGGCACGACGGCGACGTCCCCGGCCGCCGCGGCGGGCTCGGCGACGGCATAGTCGATGGCGATCTTGGGCAGCGTGGGCCAGATCCGGTTCTTGACCTCGTCCCGTTGCGGGGTGTCCCAGGCCCGGGCGATCTCCTGCAGCCCGGAGAACAGCTCCGGCTGGTTGGCCTCGAGGTGCTTGAGCATCAAGGCGACGGGAGCAACGAACATACCGGCGTTCCAGACGTATTCGCCGCTGTCCACGTACTGCTGGGCGACGTCCTCGCTGGGCTTCTCCACGAACTCCACCACGGACTGCGCGCTCGGCGCCCCGGGGATGTTCAGGCTGGCTCCGGAACGGATGTAGCCGAATCCGGTGGACGGGTGGGTTGGCTTGATGCCGATGGTGACGATCTTCCCGGCGGCGGCCGTGTGGATGGCCTCACGGACGGCGTCCCGGAACAGGTCTTCCGGGCTGATCACCTGGTCGGCGGCGAAGGAGCCCATGATGGTGTCCGGGTCCCGCTCGTGCAGGATGGCCGCGGCCAGGCCGATTGCCGCGCCGGAGTCCTTCGGCTCGCTCTCCAGCACCAGGTCGGAATCCTTGATTTCCGGCAACTGGTGGCAGACCGCGGCGCGGTGCGCCACGCCCGTGACCACCAGCATGTGCGATCCCGCGAGCGGGTGGAGGCGGTCGTAGGTGGCACGCAACAGCGTGCTGCCGGACCCCGTCAGGTCGTGAAGGAACTTGGGGGCTGCTGCCCGTGACAGTGGCCAGAGTCGGGTCCCCACACCGCCCGCTGGAATGACCGCGATGAAGCGGTCCAGCGGTGAATCCTGGTTTGTCACTTTGTCTGTAGTCATCACCGCCACTTTAGCTGACGCCGGTGAATTCTCGGCGGAAAGCACCCCGCCGCACCCGTTGAGCCGCCCGCCAGTGTGTCCTTCGTCTCATTCAAGCGCAAATTCCGGCCCTGAGGCCGTCCCCGCTCGGGCGCCAAATTGAATAAGCTGTGAGCGGAGCCTAGATTTAGGCTTGAGCTTACGAGTGCTCTCGCAGCAGGCGTTTCCCCCGCGTGGTCCCATGCCAGCGCCGCTGTGTCGCAGGGAGGTTTATTCAGTGCCGACAAAACCAGCTGGCACCTTGTACCGCGGCCGTGAAGGCATGTGGTCCTGGGTAGGACACCGCAT
>JBFGBS010000292.1:0-3737 GCA_041567475.1 Arthrobacter sp. | reverse complement strand
CCGCGTTCGATCAGCCAGGTTTCGATGTTGCGGATCTGCCCGGAGGCGATCAGCAGGCCCACCAGCACGAGGAAGACGCCCAGCCCGCGGCGGAACTTGCCCTGCGGGTTCGTCGCCCAGCCCAGGCGCGTGGTCACCTTGCGGCCGCCGAGCGCGACCAGCAGCAGGACCGCGGCCAGGCCCAGCGTGTAGGCGGCGAGGTTGCTCAGGCCCACGGTGAAGTTGGCCGGGAGGACGACGGCGAGGATCAGCCCGTACGTGGGGCTGCAGCTCGTGAACGCCGGGCCGAGGGAGAAACCGAGGAGCATGCTCCGTGAGGTCCCGGTGCGGGTGGCCGTTCCGGCGGACAACCGGCCCGAGGCGTCCGTCAGCTTGAGCGTCTCCGCGATCCAGTCCCACATCCGCGGGAACGCGAGCGAGGCGCCGATGAAGGCCACGAGGGCGCCGGAGATGATCAGCCAGACGTCGCTCGGCACGCCCAGGAGCACGGTGGTGGCCTTGATGAGCAGGGTGAAGAGCACCACGGAGACGGCCAGGCTGGCGATGATGATGTACGGCGCCCGGCGGTTCTGCTCGGCGGCGGAGCCGGCGAGGACCACGGGCAGCAGCGGCAGGACACAGGGGGAGAGGACGGTGAGGATGCCGGCGAGGAAGGCCAGCGGCAGGAGCTCCATGGCGGACCGCCGGTCCTAGCGGATTTCCTTGAGGACGGCGTCAAGGTCCCGGCTCAGGTTCCAGGTAGCGATCTGCGAGCCGTCGGGCCGGACCTGCACGAGCGTGTGCTGGAGCCGGACGCCGTACTTCTGCTTGAGCGCGGTCTCGGAATCGTAGTCCACCTTCAGGATCTTCACACCGGCGGGAATGTTGGCGGCGTTGGCCTCGATGTCGGAGGCGAGCAGCTTGCAGGTGGAGCACCACGTGGCGTGGAAGAACAGGACCACCTTGTCCGACTCGGACGCCGAGGACACCGCCTCGGGGGTGTAGGCGGTGAAACTGCCGGCCTGGGCGGTGCCCGCGGCGGCCGACCCCGCGGCGGGCCCGGAGGCGTCCGTAGCGGCGGAGGACTGTGTGCCGGCGGGCGCACTGTTCGCCGGCGCCGCGGTGCTGGCGGTGCCGCCGGCAGCCGTGCCGGCCGTGGTCCCGGCGGGGGCGGCGCAGGACGAGGCGCCCAGGGCGAGGAGGACTCCCGCGATTGCGACGGCCAGGACTGGTTTCTTCACAGGATGCACCTTTCAGCGACGGCGGACGGTTCCGCGTCTTCTGCCTTCACCGTAGCAAGGCCCCGGCGGGCCGTTCTGTGTCCGTGCACACAGAACGGCGGCGGACCGGCCGCGGCGGTGCCTCGGTTAGGCTGGCACCCATGCCCCGGAAATTATTCGTCAGCCTGCCGGACGCGTCCCTGCAGGAGTACCTTCAGCCGCACCCGGACGTCACCGTCCTCGACTGGGACTTCACCGGCGAGCCGCCGCAGCCGCGGATCGATATTGTGGTGCCGCCCTACATGGGCGGCCCCGAGGCGCTGCGGAGCCTGGCGGCCGTGGACACGGCGCTCGTGCAGAGCCAGTCGATCGGTTACGACGGGGCCGCGGACTTCCTCCCGGCCGGCCGGGTCCTCGCCAACGCCGCCGGCGTCCATGAAACCTCGACGGCGGAGCTGGCCCTGGCCCTGATCCTCGCCAGCCAGCGCGAGTTCCCCCGGCTCCTGGCCAACCAGCAGGAGGGCTGCTGGGATGCCCGGCCCACCGCCAGCCTGGCCGACCGCCGCGTACTGATCGTCGGCTACGGCGGGGTGGGCAAGGCGATCGAGGACCGGCTCCTGGCCTTCGAGGCGCACGTGACCCGGGTGGCGAGCCGGGAACGGACGGACGAGCGCGGCCACGTCCACGGCATTGATGAACTGCACACGTTGCTGCCGGAGCACGAGATCGTGGTGGTGGGGGTTCCGCTGAGCGGATCCACCCGGCACCTGATCGATGACGCCTTCCTCGCGGCCATGCCGGACGGCGCCCTCGTGGTCAACGTGGCCCGCGGGCCGGTGGCGGACACCGACGCCCTGGTCCGGCACACCGCGTCCCGGCGGATCCGGGCCGCGCTGGATGTCACCGATCCCGAGCCGCTGCCGGCGGACCACCCGCTGTGGCGGACCCCCGGCGTGATCATCAGCCCGCACGTCGGCGGGGCGAGTTCGGCGATGCGTCCGCGCATGGGCCGGTTGCTGCAGCGCCAGATCGAGCTCATGCTGGCGGGCGAGCCGCCGGTCAACGTGGTGCTGAACGGCTAGCCGGGTCAGAGCCCGAACAGTGCCCCGGTGATTTCGTCGGTGAGCCGGTGGATGAGGTCGATCCGGGCGGCGCTGTCGGCGTCGTCGGGTCCCCAGGTGTAGATCACCACGGCGTAGGAGCGGCCGCCGGATTCGAGCAGGGCGGCGTCGTGGACGTAGCCCTCCACCACCCCGTACTTGTGGTGGACGGTGATGCCCGGGGCCAGGGCGGCCGGGATGAGGTCCTCGTCGTTGGTCTGCTGCATGTAGCCGAGCAGCTCCGCGGTGTGGCCGGCGTCGAGCAGCTTGCCGGTGGCGAGCCGCTGCAGCAGGAGCGCCATGTCCTGCGGGGTCAGGAGGTTTTCCTCGGGGTCGTAGCGGATGCCGAGGGAGGACGCGTACGCGGTCAGCTCGGCGTAGCCGATGTCCTGCATGAGCAGCAGCCAGGAGTCGTCGCTGCTGGTGTTGATCATGGCCTTGAGCTGGAACGCGGCGTCGAAGGACCCCAGCGGGGCATCCAACGACTTCTCGCCGGTTTCCACCAGGTGGTAGTAGGCGGCCGCCGTCAGGATCTTCGCGGTGCTGGCCGCGGCGTACTGGGAGCTGTCACCGTAACTGCGGAGGTTCCCGTCAGCCATGTCCGCGATCGCCACGCCGATCCGGTGCCCGGCGTGGTCCGCCATGATTGCCTGGATCCCGGCGCCGGGATCGGTCGCGGCGTGCGGTGCGGTCTCCTGCACCGGGGCGGCCGTCGGGCCGGCGGCCAGCGTCGATTGCCCGTGCGGCATATTGGCGTGGAAGGCCGACGCCGGTACCGGCCCCGTGCGGGCCTGGGCAAACGTGAGGACGCCGGCCACGACCAGGGCGGTGGCGGCCCACGCCGCGACGGCGGTGCGCCGGCCGGTGCTCGCCGGCGGTGCGGGCCGGTACGGTCCTCGGTAGTTCATGCGGCAGGATCTTTCGCTTCAGGGAGGGGGATACCTAGTACGTTAGCCGCCCCGGCGGCGCGGTTCGCGAAAGTTACGGGAGTGTCCCGTCAGCTCCGGGGAAAATCTTGTAGGGCATTCAGGAACGCGGGGGTAAGGTGCTCTCCGCCGTCTTATGTCGGCAGCTGATCCTTGCTTATGTCGGCAGCTGATCCTTGGTGATCAGCAGGTAGTGCTCGAGCACATGGTCGGCGATGGCTAAGGCAGATGTCGCTGCTGGTGAGGGAGCGTTACGCAACAGCGTGACGTTGCCCAACTGGTCGACGGCGAAATCGTCGAGCAGGGTTCCGTCTGCGTCCCAAGCTTGGGCCCTGACGCCTGCTCCGGACTTCATGGCGAGATCGCCGGGCAGCAGTTCGGGCAGGAACTGCCGGGCCTGGCGGAAATACAGCGGCTTGAGCAGTGACGCGGAAATTTCCCGGGCGCCCATCCGCCAGTGCCGCCGCACCAGGGCCGGCGCACCCGGCCAGGTGAGAGAGGCAAGGGTTTCT
>JBFGBS010000291.1:0-3738 GCA_041567475.1 Arthrobacter sp. | reverse complement strand
GGGGTTGAGGTCGAGGCGTTGGAGCGCCTCGGCGACGGCGTCGATGTCCTCGCCCGCCGCCCTGCCGGGACCAGCGACAACGACGTTCTCATTGTGAGTGTCGGTGCCATGTCCGATCTCGCGCTGAACGTATCGAACCGGCTCGGCGCGCAGGGCATCAGCTCCACCGTCGTGGACCCGCGCTGGGTCCTGCCGGTCCGGAAATCGATCATTGCCCTCGCTTCGCACCACCGGCTTGTCATCTGCATTGAAGACGGCGTGCGCGCCGGCGGTGTCGGGTCTCGGATCCGCCAGGAAATGCGGGCAGCCGGCGTGGACACCGCGCTCAACGAGGTCGGACTGCCGGTCGAGTTCCTGCACCACGGGACCCGCAGCCAGGTGCTGGAACGCGTCGGCCTCACCGCCCAGCAGATCACCCACGACGTCGTGGCGCAGGTGCTGGGCACCAAGGTGCCCTTTGCCCGCCCCCTGCCCGGCCAGGACCACCCCAGCACCGGCAGCCTGCCGCTGCTGTAGCGGCCACGTCCACGAACCACTACACCGTCCGGCGGCTCCCAGCATGGGTGCCGCCAAAGGGACGATTCAGGAAGGAACCGGCCCATGAGCGGAATTATCCGGGTCTACAAACGCAACGACGAGGGAATCCTGGAATTCAGGGAGGCCTGGTTCGATGAAGACTACAGCCAGTTCGTGATGAACTACGGCGTCGTCGGGCACCAGAGCAAGACCGATGAGACCGACGTCGCCGACGCTGCCGCCGCAGACGGCCTGATGGACGCGTTCGCGGTCCAGTGCGCCGAGGACGGCTACGCCGAAATCCCCGAAGAAGAGCAATTCTGGGTGGTGGCGCAGTACGCGCTGAAGACCAAGGACGGCACCGACCGGGACCGCTACCTGGAGGAAAAAGCCAAGGACGCCCTCATCAGCCACCTGGCCTGGCGCGGCCTCGGCGTCGTGGACCGCTCCGAATTTTCCGACTCCAAATTGAACATCTTCTGCCTCACCCCGGACGTGAACAAGACCGTCAACGCCATCAAGGTGTGCATCCGCGGCGAGGACCTGGACTTCACAAAACTGAGCATCGGCGCCGCAGCCTTCGGCGAGAACATATTTAAGCTCAAGCACTCGGCAAAGCCCGCCAACAGCTTTACGCTTTAACGACCACACACCCCGGGAAAACCGATTGGAAGGCTCAAACCATGACGTCAAAACCTGCTCAGCCCGGCCGCACCCCGCTTCCTGTGGGAATGGCAGCTCCCGCCCGACGGTCCCTGGCCCACGAGGGCGTTGAAACACTCGAGCAGGTGGTAGCCCTGGGCGTGCGCAGGTTGTCCGGGATGCATGGGATGGGTCCGCGCACGTTGGCGCAGATCCAGGACGCCATGGACGAGCACGGACTGAAGCTGCCTGCCGGGTAGGCCACGGAATCCCGGCCTCGAACGGCCCCCGGACCGGGTCCGGCGGGCCGTTCGAGCCGTTATAGGCTGATTTCATGACTGCTTACCGCCGCGTTGGAAACTCAGGATTGACCGTCTCCGTTGTGGGCCTGGGCTGTAACAACCTGGGCCGTGCCGGAACCTTGACAGAATCCCAGGCGGGGACCGACTCCGTCGTGCAGGCCGCCTTGGAGGCGGGCATCACGCTCTTCGACGTCGCGGACACCTACGGGCGTGAGCCCGGCCTTAGTGAGACCCTGCTCGGCAAGGCCCTCGCCGGCCACCGTGACGACGCCGTTGTGGCCACCAAGTTCGGCATGGACATGCGGGGCGCAAACGGCAACGACTTCGGCGCCCGAGGATCCCGCCGGTACATCATCACGGCGGTGGAGGCATCCCTGCGGCGGCTGGGAACGGACTGGATCGACCTGTACCAGTTCCATACCCCGGACCCGCTCACTCCCATCGACGAGACCCTCGCGGCCATGGACGAACTCGTGACCAGCGGCAAGGTCCGGTATATCGGCCACTCCAACCGGGCCGGCTGGCAGATCGCGGAAGCGGAATTCGTCGCCCGAGCCCGCGGGGGAGCACGCTTCATCTCCACCCAGAACCACTACAACCTGCTGGACCGCCGGGCCGAACTGGAGGTCATTCCCGCCGCCGAAGCCTACGGCCTGGGCCTCCTGCCCTACTTCCCGCTCGCCAACGGGCTCCTGACCGGCAAATACTCGGAGGGCACCGCCCCGGAGGGGACCCGGCTCAGCCGTACCCGCACACATCTGGTCCATGAGGCCGATTGGGACCAACTGCGCGCCTTCGGCAAATTCGCGGCGGCGCGGGACCTCACGGAAGTGCAGGTGGCGTTCTCCTGGCTGGCGGCCCAGCCCTCGGTCAGCAGCGTCATCGCCGGCGCCACGAAACCCGAGCAGGTCCGGGAGAATGCGGCTGCGGCCAACTGGAGCCCTGACGCCAGCGAGCTCGCGGAACTGGACGCGATTTTCCCCCGGACTCCGAAAGTCGCACTCTTCTGATGGCACCTGAACTGCTGCCCCCGGCCTCCACCATCTTGATGGACGTCGACACCGGAATCGATGACGCGCTGGCGCTGGTTTATCTGCTGTCCCGCCCGGAAGTGACGATCCAGGCCATCACCTGCACCGCCGGGAACGTCGGCGCCCGCCAGGTGGCGCTGAACAACCTCTCCCTCCTGGAGCTGTGCGGCCGGCAGGGGATTGAGGTGGCGATCGGCGCGGAGGTGCCCCTGGAAATCCCTCTGGTCACCACCGAAGAAACCCACGGCCCGCAGGGGATCGGCCACGCCGAGCTGCCGCCGCCAGTCCAGGAAATCTCGTCCCGGCACGCCGTCGATGTCTGGGTCGAAGAAGTGCAGGCCCGTCCGGGGGAGATCACCGGGCTGATCACCGGCCCGCTGACCAACTTCGCGCTGGCGCTGCGGCGCGAGCCGGAGCTGCCCCGGCTGCTGAAGGGCCTGGTCATCATGGGCGGCTGCTTCAACTATCAGGGCAACACCACACCCACCGCGGAATGGAACGTTTCGGTGGACCCCCATGCGGCCAAGGAAGTCTTCGCCGCCTATCGTGGCCTGCCGCCGGAGCAGTTGCCGCTGGTCTGTGCCCTCGAAACCACGGAGCGGATCGAGATGCGCCCCGAGCACCTCCGCGCCCTCGCCGAGGCCGCCGGCGCCGAGCGCCCCGAACTCGTCCTGCCCGACCAGCCCGAAGGACTGCGCAGCACCTCCAGCAACCCCCTCGTCGCGTGCCTTTCCGACGCCATCCGGTTCTACATGGAATTTCACCGGCTCTACGACCAGGGCTACGTGGCGCACATGCATGACGCCTTCGCGGCAGCCGCCGCCGTGAACAGGACACCGGTGGCGGCGCGGCTGGCAACAGTCGACGTCGAAACGGATTCACCGTTGCTCGTGGGCACCACGGTAGCGGACTTCCGCGGGCTCTGGGGGCTGCCGCCGAACGCCAGGATCGTCACCGGAAACGATCCGGACCAGTGCTTCGAGGAGCTGATCTCTTCCGTTGGGGCGCTGGCGGCGCGGCTGGGCACCAAACCCGTCCGCTGCTGACACCGGACCCGCAAGGGCACGCCTCGACACGCCCCTGCCAAGCGTCGGGTTCGCGGTGTTTTCGCAGGTCAGGCCTACAATTTATAAAATGGAGCCGGAACAGATCGACGCCGCCGATGGTATGAACTCGGTTAGCGTCAGCGCGGGGATACTCGTCAGCACGTGGCGCCCCGGCTCTTTTGTGGACGCCGACGGCGCCAG
>JBFGBS010000290.1:0-3746 GCA_041567475.1 Arthrobacter sp. | reverse complement strand
CGGCCGGGAAGCGCAGATCGCGCACCAGGTCCTGAAGGAAATCCAGGCCCGCCTGACCTTCCTCCTCGACGTCGGCCTGGAGTACCTGAACCTCGAACGGGCCTCCGGCACGCTGTCCGGCGGCGAAGCCCAGCGCATCCGGCTGGCCACCCAGATCGGCTCGGGACTCGTGGGCGTCCTGTATGTCCTCGATGAGCCGTCCATCGGCCTGCACCAGCGGGACAACCGCCGGCTGATCGAGACCCTGACCCGGCTCCGTGACCTCGGAAATACCTTGATCGTGGTGGAGCACGACGAAGACACCATCCAGGAGGCCGACTGGATCGTCGATATCGGACCCGGCGCCGGCGAACACGGCGGCATGGTGGTGCACTCCGGCTCTTACGAGGACCTGCTCGGCAACACCGAATCCCTGACTGGCGACTACCTCTCGGGCCGCAAGAGCATCGAGATCCCGAAGAAGCGCCGCAAGTACGACAAGAAGCGTGAGTTGAAGGTCGTGGGCGCCAAGGAGAACAACCTCCTGAACGTCGATGCCACCTTCCCGCTCGGCCTGTTCACCGCGGTGACCGGAGTCAGCGGTTCGGGCAAGTCCACGCTGGTCAACGAGATCCTCTACAAGGTGCTGGCCAACAAGCTGAACGGCGCCAAACAGGTCGCCGGACGGCACAAGTCCGTCCAGGGGCTTGAGCACCTGGACAAGGTGGTGCACGTCGACCAGAGCCCGATCGGCCGCACCCCGCGCTCCAACCCCGCCACCTACACGGGCGTTTTCGACAACATCCGGAAGCTCTTCGCCGAGACCACCGAGGCCAAGGTCCGCGGCTACCAGCCCGGCCGGTTCTCCTTCAACGTCAAGGGCGGGCGATGCGAAGCGTGCTCGGGCGACGGCACGCTCAAGATCGAAATGAACTTCCTTCCGGACGTCTACGTCCCCTGTGAGGTCTGCCACGGAGCCCGCTACAACCGCGAGACCCTGGAGGTGCACTACAAGGGCAAGACCATCGCCGATGTGCTGAACATGCCCATTGAGGAAGGTGCGGAGTTCTTTGCCGCGTTCTCCCCGATTGCCCGGCACCTGAAGACACTCGTCGACGTCGGCCTGGGCTACGTGCGGCTGGGCCAGCCGGCCACCACGCTGTCCGGCGGCGAAGCCCAGCGCGTCAAGCTGGCAGCGGAGCTGCAGAAACGCTCCAACGGCCGCAGCGTCTACGTCCTGGACGAGCCCACGACCGGCCTGCACTTCGAGGACATCCGCAAACTGCTCCTCGTCCTCCAGGGACTGGTGGACAAGGGCAACACCGTCATCACCATCGAGCATAACCTCGACGTCATCAAGAGCGCCGACTGGGTCGTGGACCTGGGACCCGACGGAGGTTCGGGCGGCGGCCGCGTGGTCGCCTCCGGCACACCCGAACAAGTCGCCAAATCAACGGAAAGCCATACTGCCGCCTTCCTGGCGGACCTGCTGGCCTGACGCCGGTGCCGGGGAAACACCCCGGCCCCGGCACCCCGGACACACACGACGAAGTATTCCCTGCAAGGAATGCGAATTTCTGGCAGCCGCGGACTCGTGAGAAACTAAGCCGGTGACGCATACAACAGTGCCCGTGATCTTTGACCTGGACGGCACTCTTGTCGATCCGGGCAGGGGAATCTCGGACGGAATCACCGCAGCCCTCACGGAACTGGGCCTCCCGGTCCCCGGCCGGGACCGCCTGGACGCCATGATCGGGCCCAAGCTCAGCGACGCCCTCGTCAGCATCGCCGGGGTACCGGCGGGCAAACTCGAAGACGCCATCAGGATCTACCGGGACTACTATCTGTCCACCGGGATTGCCCAGAGCCGGCTTTACCCCGGAATCGGGGACCTGCTCCGGACCTATGTGGAGGCGGGCCGGCCCCTTGCGGTCGCCACCCAAAAACCCGAGTGGCTCGCGCGGATCGTCCTCGACCATCATAGGATCGCGTCCTGTTTCGACGTCATCCGCGGCTCCGCCGCCGACGAGGCTGCACAAGCCGTAGGGCCGCCCGGGAAAGCGGGCATCGTTGCCGCCGCCTTGGCGGATCTGGAAACGCGGTCCCCGGCAGCGGAAGCCGCCGTGATGGTGGGGGACCGGGCCCAGGACGTGGCCGGAGCGGCCGCGAACGGGCTCGACTGCATCGGCGTCGGCTGGGGCTTCGCGCTCAACGGCGAACTCGACGCCGCGGGTGCCTTCACAATTGTGCACAGCACACGGGAACTCCATGACACTATAGGCAGGCTGGACCCCGTCCGCGCCGCCGCCCTGACGACTAACGCCCCGAACGAGGTGCCCACCGATGGCAATGTTTGACGCAATCCGCTGGACCACCCGCGGCCTGATCTCCTCGACCTGCCGGCCCACGGTGATTGGCCTGGAGAACGTGCCCGCCGACGGGCCGTTCATCGTCGCGCCCAACCATCTTTCCTTCCTGGACAGCGTCATTGTCCAGGCGCTTATGCCCCGCCCGGTCGCCTTCTTCGCCAAGGCCGAGTACTTCACGACCGGCGGGTTCAAGGGCAGAGCCATGAAGTCGTTCTTTGAGGCCGTCGGCTCCATCCCGGTGGAGCGCGGCGAACAGGCCGCCAGTGTCCAGGCCCTGAAAACACTGCTGGACATCCTGGAGGCAGGAAAGGGCATCGGCATCTACCCCGAGGGCACCCGCTCCCGCGACGGCATCCTGTACCGGGGCCGCACCGGGGTCGGCTGGCTCGCCCTGACCACGGGCGCCCCCGTCATCCCGGTCGGCCTGATCGGTACCGAAACCCTCCAGCCGGCCGGCAGCAACTCGGTCAAGCCCCAGCACTTCACCATGAAAGTGGGCGAACCGCTGTACTTCGAGCGGACCGGGCCGGACCATTCGCTGCCGGCCCGCCGCCAGGTAACTGACCGGATCATGGATGCCATTGCCGAGCTCAGCGGACAGCAGCGTGCCACCACCTACAACCAGAACAAGAGCGCCGAATAGCCCCCACCGGCTCAGTAGACTGGAGTCGTGGCAGATCCAGCAAGTTACCGACCCCAGACGGGTGAGATTCCGACCAATCCGGGCGTCTATCGCTTCCGGGACCCGCACGGCCGGGTCATCTACGTCGGCAAGGCCAAGAACCTCCGCTCCCGCCTGAACTCGTACTTCGCCAACCCCGCCGGCCTGCTGCCCAAAACCTTCGCGATGGTCCACGCTGCCAGCAGCGTGGAATGGACCGTCGTGGGCAGCGAACTCGAATCCCTCCAGCTCGAATACACCTGGATCAAGGAATTCACGCCGCGGTTCAACGTGATGTTCCGCGACGACAAAAGCTACCCGTACCTTGCCGTCACGATGGGGGAGAAATACCCCCGCGTCCAGGTCCTGCGCGGCGAACGCCGCAAAGGCACCCGCTACTTCGGGCCATACACCGCAGGAGCGATCCGGGAAACCCTGGACACGCTGCTGCGCGTGTTTCCGGTGCGCAGCTGCAGCGCCGGGGTACTGAAAAGGGCCGAGGCCAGCGGCCGGCCCTGCCTGCTCGGCTACATCGACAAGTGCGCGGCGCCGTGTGTGGGCCGCATTTCCCCCGAAGAACACCGGGCCCTGGCGGAGGACTTCTGCACCTTTATGGGCGGGGAAGCGAAGCCCTTCGTGTCTCGGCTGGAAAAAGACATGGCCGGCGCCGTCGCCGAACTCGACTACGAACGGGCCGCCAGGATCCGGGACGACATCATTGCGCTGAAAAAGGTGTT
>JBFGBS010000289.1:0-3751 GCA_041567475.1 Arthrobacter sp. | reverse complement strand
GGCCGCCGCCGGCCTTTTCGATCAGGAGCCGGGCCAGGAGCCGGCCGATGCGGCCGAAGCCGTAGAGCACAACGTCGGTGCTCGTCCGGTCATCTCCGCCACGCTTGCCCACGACGTCGGCGAGCTCGGCACGAAGGAATTCCTCCAGGCTGGTGCCGTCGGGTTCGGCTCGGAACTTCTCGGCAAGACGTGCGACGTCGATTGCCGCGGCGCCCAGCTCCAGGGTCGTCAGGGCTTCGAGCAGCGGGGCGGTCTCTTCAAGCCGAAGTTCTTCCTTGCTCATCCGGCGGGCAAAACGGTGCGCCTTGAGGATGTTCATGGTGGACTTGTTGATCAGGCTGCGCCCGTGGATGCTGGTGACCACGTTGTTTTCGCGGTAGAGCCGGCCGATCATCGGAATCATGGCTTCGGCGAGGGCCTCCCGGCCCATCCACGTATCAAAACAAGAATCTGACGTCTGGCTCACAGAACTACCTTCCTGGAATCCACCGCGTACGACTTTGTATGCGGGGCTCGGCCGCCGGGGGTGCCGGGGCCTGGGCGCCGTCGGGGTTTCGGTCCGCCCCCGGCGCCTCTGGAAAATGCAAAAGATAAGCCGCCGGTAGCGAACGCAGACCCGGCGGCGGAACTTCTACGTTCACTCACGATTCTACGGCGGCACCGGATGCCACCGGACCCGCTCGTGGCGTGAAATGGCTCACACCCCGCCGCGCAGCTGACCGGGCTGGTTCCACATCGCTGTCTGGTGAATCGAACGCGAGGGCGAAAACCAACGCTCGGCACCGGCACGGCCCCGGCGCCATAGCCCTGCGGTCATCCGAACGCGGTGTGCGAGAATCGACCCGAGGAAAACCAATAAGGGGAACATGCTGCAGGGCTACATAGATTCGATTTCACCGGACAAACTGAGCCTCTCCGGCTGGGTGCAACTGGGGGAAAAGGGCGAGGAGCCAGCCTTGAGGCTGGAGAGTGGAACGGAGTGCGCAGGCGTAACGCACTTCGGCGCAGAACGCCCCGACGTACGTTCTGCACGAGGAGTCGCGAACGTGTCGTTCACCTTGACCCTTGAGGACCCCGTGCAGCCCGAGCAGCTCATCTCCAAGGCGCATCAGGTCACCGCAGAAGTTAACGGCGCGAAAAGCTTTATTCCATTGGGCGGAAACGCGTACCACCGAATGCTGGCAGACTTCGTCAAGGCTGCCGCTGCAGTACCAGGCGCGCGTAAGGCCGTCCTCGACGCGCTAGATGCGAAAGAGTCCACGCTGGCAACGCATTTGAGCGAAGTCCGCAAAACCGCGGAGGCTGGAGAGCTCTCCTTTCTTGGGTTTCCCGTCGGATTGCGTTCCAGCGATGACATTGCCCAGATCGGCATGGACGGGCACCTGTTCCTCACCGGCGGTAGTAACGCATTGCGCGACCAGTACCCGGAGCCGGGGACTGCCGGGCAAGAAGCCAAGCTGGAGGCGACCGCCAGCAAATGGGCCGCAGTCATCTCGGATAACGTGCGGGCTCTTGGCGAGCTGGAGATACCATTCCTCCAAGTTGTCATCCCGGAAAAACTAACGGCCCTGCGCCACCTTGCGCCATTGCCGATCCCCGGCCCGACGCCCTTGTTTCGGCGTCTCGATGAACTGATGGCAGACGAGCCGCGCTACCTCAGTTTCCTGCAGCTATTCGAAAATTGGACAGGCGAGCTCAGCGCCTGGCAGAAGAACGATACGCACTGCTCTCCCGCCGGTTCTTTGGCTATGGCGAAAGCCCTGCTCGCGGCCCTGCCAGGGTGCGATCAGCAGGCCCTCGACCATGTCGAGCTCAGCGATATTGTTTACCGGAATGGCGACCTTGCCGGAAAATTCTTCGACATCCCGCTGTGGGACAAACAATATGTTCCGGGCCCGGAGGTCTTCGCCGGTTCCGAAATAAAGCTTGTGCACTCCTACAGCCCGGGCCACTTCGTGGGTTCCCACAATATCTGGGCCAATGACGCGGCGCCGATTAAAAAGAAAATCGTTGTGTTCGGAAATTCATTCTTCGGTGCAGTGACAAGCCCGACCAGGCTCAGTTGGTGGTTCGCCAGACTCTTCAGCGAATATCACCTGAAGTGGGAGAACAACGTCGACCTTGATTACGTGAAAGACGTCCGCCCCGATTACGTGGTCTCGCAGACTATCGAACGCTTCCTGATACGGCCGCCTGCCTAGCCCCGCGGCACCACGCAGGAGACTTCCAGCTGGTATTTCTACTCGCCGCCGCTTGGCGGCAGCGAACCGGAAGCGCACCTGTCAGCCGCAAGGCCTGCCAAGCGGTGGGTGGATGGGTTGACCGATACGCCGGGTTCTGTGTTCCCGCGCTGTTACCGGCGCGGGAGTAGCGGCCATCCATCTACGAACGCCGTTGCCGACGCCCTCCAGCAGCCTACCCGGGCACTCGGGCGAGCAGCCCTCAAACGTGCCCTGTCTGGCCTTGCTCCGGGTGGGGTTTACCTAGCCTTCCCGGTCACCCGGGAAGCTGGTGGTCTCTTACACCACCGTTTCACCCTTACCTGCCCTGCAGCCCGTGCAAGCACGCGCTGCACGCAGGCGGTCTGTTCTCTGTGGCACTGGCCTGCGGGTTACCCCGAGTGGGCGTTACCCACCACCCTGCTCTGCGGAGCCCGGACGTTCCTCGAGCCACTTGCGTGACGCGCGACCGCCTGGTCAACCCATCCGCGCTCTATTCTACGGGCAGGAATACGCCAGCCGGTGACAGCGGCGGGTCGGCGCGGATCACCGCCGGGGCAGGCCGGCTCGGGAGCCTCCGGCGGCCGCCGGTAGGATTGTCCGGTGCTGATTCTGCTGCCGCCCTCCGAGGGCAAGACCCCCGCTGCCGGCGGGGAGGCCCTCGACTGGGCCTCCCTGAGCTTCCCGGACCTCAACGTGTGCCGGGCCCGGGTGCTCGAAGCCCTGGGCACCGTCAGTGCCCACGAGGACGCCTTGGCGCTGCTGGGCGTCGGGGCGTCGTTGAGCGCCGACGTCGAACGCAACCGGCGCCTGCACGCCGAACCGGCCGCCCCGGCCCATCAGGTTTACTCCGGGGTGCTCTACGACGCCCTTGGCTATGATTCGCTGACGGCGGTGCAGCGGAGCAAGGCGGATACCGGCGTGCTGGTCATCTCCGCGCTGTGGGGAGCCATCCGCTTCGCCGACCGGGTGCCCGCGTACCGGCTGTCCATGGGAACGGCCCTGCCCGACGTCGGGCGGCTTGCTTCCTTCTGGAAACCGCAGCTGAACGCGGCCCTGGCAGCCGCCACCGCGGGAGAGCTGCTCGTTGACTGCCGCTCCAGCACCTACGCCGCAGCCTGGGCCCCGCCGCCGGAACACACCGTGGCCGTGAATGTTTTCACCGAAGCCAACGGCGTCCGGAAAGTGGTGAGCCACTTCGCCAAGCACACCCGCGGTGAGCTGGCCCGGCACTTGCTGAGCCGGCGCGGCCACGCCCCCGGCTCCCCGGCTCAACTACTCAAGGCCGCGGCCGAGAAGTGGGACGCTGAACTGGTTCCGGGCACCGCCCGGAAGCCGCACGCGCTGAACATCATCCTGCCCGGCTAGCACGCACCCGGTGCCGCCTTGGAAGGGCAGCGGCGCCGGCCGGGCCCGGGAGGATGCCTAGGCCCAGTCGGCCGAACGGACCAGGATGCAGCCGGAGTCGGGGCAGAACACGATGTCGTCTTCGGCCGCGGCCTTGATTTCGGCGAGGTCACCGGGGCTCAGCT
>JBFGBS010000288.1:0-3756 GCA_041567475.1 Arthrobacter sp. | reverse complement strand
GCGACGGCCACCGAGATCGCCGGGGCCCGCGGCTGCGACGTCGACGGCGTCCGGGTCCACAGTGTCCGCCTCCGCGGCCTCGTGGCCCATCAGGAAGTCCTGCTGGGCGGACCGGGGGAGCAGCTGACGTTCCGGCACGATTCCTTTGACCGGGCATCCTTCATGCCCGGTGTACTGCTGGGCGTGCGGACCGTGGGCACGAAGCCGGGGCTTACCCTGGGCCTGGACGGCTACCTGGACCTGGGACTGTAGGGTCTGTGGCCGCTGTGCTGAATGCCTTGAAATCCAACCGCACCAAGATCTGGGTCGGCGCGGTGACGCTGCTGCTGGTGTTTTACCTCGTGGTGTCTTTCCAGCGGTCAGTCCTGCTGATGGCCGACCCCAATCTCACCGCCAAAGCGATCGGCGTGGCCTATCTGCTGCTGCCCGCGATCGGGGCCTGGGCGCTGGTCCGGGAGCTGATGTTCGGTGCCCGCACGGAGCGCTTGGCGAAGATCCTGGAAGCCGAAGGCGGCCTGCCGGAGGACACCCTGCCGCGCACCCCGGCCGGGCGGATCATCCGTGAGGCCGCTGACCGCGAGTTCGAGAAGTACCGCGAGGAGGCCGAAGCCGCGCCGGAGGACTGGCGCTCGTGGTTTAGGCTCAGCTGCGCCTATGACGCCGCCGGGGACCGCAAACGCGCCCGCGCCTCGATGCGGGATGCCGTCAAGCTTTTCCGTGACGGGGCACCGGCCGCCTGACCGCAGCACCGGCGCGGGTCTTGTGGTCTGTTCGGGGTCTGTCTACGCGGGTTTCCGGCTAGGCGGCTTGTTCCGTCTAGCGGATGCGTGCGGGCTGGTAGCGGCCGAGCTGGTTGGCGGCATGCCCCGCCCATTCGAGCGGGCCGCGCCACGCCTGCCGCGCAAAAATCCCGCCGATCAGCAGCGCAGCGGCGGCCTGCGTCCAGTACACAACCTCCACTGTCCAGACCGCCGGCAACTGCTGGCCGTTCAACGCGGCTATGAGGCACAGGTGGGCGGTGTAGAGGCTGAGGGTCATCGCTCCGGCGCCCCTCAGCGGGAGCAACAGGTCCAGTTCCACCCAGTCGCCGAGCCTGCCCAGCAGGAGGAAGATCCCCACGACGGCGACAGCGACCCCGGACGTATGGAGCAGATCCAGGGTGGTGCCAGAGTGCGGGGAGCTGACGGCCAGCCACCAGCCGGTGCCGGTCTGCTGAACCCCGGCCAGGTTGACCTGCAGTACGCTCTCCAGCGGGTAGTCGGGATCGGTCAGCTGCGCCTGCAGGGCTTTCAGCCCGCCCCAGTCCTCCAGCAACACAACGCTCGCCCATTTGGACAGGACCGCCACCGTGCCGCCGGCCGCCAGCAAAAGAAACGGTACAGCCGCCGCCGAGAGCGCGAGCCGGCCGATCGCCAGGCCGATGAGCAAGTACGCGATCCATTGGAACACCGGATAGTAGCCCGTCAGGAAGAGATCGCCGAGCAGCTGCCCGGGCGTGGTCAGGTCCTCCCAACCGGGATTGTGCCCGAGCTGCAAGGCTGGCGTGGGGGCCAGGAGCCAAGGCCGGAGCAGGAACGCCAACGCCGGTGCGGCAACGACCCAGGCCGCGGCCAGCACCAGCAGCCTTTTCGGACCGAAGCCCAGGAACGGCAGGATGCACAGGAACATCACGGCATAGTGGACCAGGATAATGGCGACGTTGACCTCGAGCCCGCCCAGGGACAGGCCGATGGCTGCCACCACCAGCGCCCGGAAGGCGACACCCCGGCGGGCGGCCCACAGGTCCGCGCCGCCCAGGGGTTGTTGCTTGCCGGTGGAGAGGGCCAGTCCGACGCCGGCCAGGACGGCGAAGAGCGCCGACGCGCGGCCGGAGAAGACGAGGCCGACCCACGTGGGAGTGAGGTTGGGGTCGGAGCCGTAGAGCGGCAGGACGTGTGTGGCCATCATTCCCAGCAGGGCCAGCCCGCGGGCGGCGTCGATGCCGGTCAGCCGGGCGCGGGGCGCCGGGCCGGCGGAGCCGTTGGGGGACCTGCCGTCCGTTCTGCCGCGGGTCCGGGGGCCGGGGGACATTCCGCGCGCGGTCATGCTCCGATCGTCTCACATGAACCTTTGACGCCCATGCCGGGCTGCCTGCCGGGGCGGGGCTGCTACCAGCGGATGTCCGCAGTGCTCGTCAGCGGGCGCCGCGCATCAAGGGCCAGCGTTTCCACAGACGCAATGGTGTCGGCCGCATGCACCTGCTCGGGGAACCGGAGGCAGGTCCGGGCC
The DNA here is from genome assembly GCA_041567475.1 of Arthrobacter sp. GTDB lineage: Bacteria > Actinomycetota > Actinomycetes > Actinomycetales > Micrococcaceae > Arthrobacter. The sequence goes on along the minus strand of JBFGBS010000288.1, from coordinate 1,488 downwards.
TCGAGCTCGGGAATAGTGATTTCGTAGACCCTGAACTCGTCCAGATGCAGCACGGCCTGGAGCTGGTCGAGGTTCTGGGTCAGGAGGAAGGGATGGGTCTTGAGAACGCCTTGGTGGTGGAAAGCCAACACCTTCCAGTACTCCCGGGGGAGCGGTACGCCGCGGTAGAGGCGATCGTCGTGGTGGAGCACCGGTCCGGCGAACACGCTGACCCGCAGGTTCTCGACCTCGACGTCATCGAAGAGGGCATCCTCCAGCCTGCCCCAGACACCGCCCTGGCGGCTTTGGTTGAAGTCGTCCATCTGGGGTGCGACGTTCGTGTAATAAAAAGAGTCGCGGTTGGCCCGGGCGGCCTCCTCCAAGTCTCCCCACAGCAGGTCCGCGCGGCGCGCCAGGTGCCCCCGGTCCAAGCGGTTGCCGGAATAGAGTTCATTGCCCACCTGGACCGAGTCAGGGATCCTCGGATCGGTCCTGAAGCTCTGGCCGGTGCGGCTCAGTCTCTTGATGGCGGCCCCATCGATGTTCCAGGCGACCCAGCGGGCAAACCTGCGCGACTGGCTGAGGGCCAGCGAGAAGTGCGTGTACGGGATGGCTTCGGCGCCCTGGAACAGGACGGCATCGTCCTCGATGCCGGCGCCAAGGGCCGGCACGGCAATGCGGGTGGCCAGGAAGTCCGGATCGTACCCCGCGCCCGGCCTCGAAGCGCGCGGTAGGGATGCATCCTCGTCAGTCATGGAACACTCCTCACTGGTCGGTGCCTCGGTGGTCGATGCGGCCACCCTACCGTCCTTGGGCGGCGCGCATAAGCCTTGTGTTCGAATATATGTTCGAATAACATGAGCGCATGAACAACACATCAGACCCGTTCTCCCAAAAGCCCGCAGGCAGGGGTTCCGGCCACGACGCCGCCGGCGGTCTGGTGCAGGGCCGCGGGCGTGCGGTTCAGGCGGGCGCCCCTCCCGGTGGCGGGTCCGGGGTGCTCAGGGCCATGAGTCCGGGCGTTGTGGACTTCCTTTTCCGGAAGCTCGTGGCAGGGGAGCCCGCGGAGGATTTCCAGTGGCACGGGGAGGGGATCGCACTCACGGATGAGCCGCCCGGGGCCGAGCTTGCCCGCAGGCTGGCCGGGACGGACCTCGACGCACTCACACCCACCGAACTCTTCCACTACGTCCGCGCCGCCCAGCGGCTCGCGGCATGGGCCGAGGCGTTGCGGGAGGCGGCGGTGGGCCGCTACTGTTCGCCGGGTTCCGGGGATTCGGTCCAGCCCGCCTGAGTTTTCGGTCTTCCCGCCGCGGAATCCTGGTGGAAAAGCGCTCCGGGCGGGCGACTTTGACCTTCATCACATCGCCGCCGTTGTCCTAACAAGCCGCGGACAAGGTAACGTTTTTCATATGGCTGACTCTGACATTCGCTCACACACGTTCGGGAACCTCGTAACCGCCATGGTTACGCCTTTCACAACCGACGGTGAAGTCGACTACAAGACGT
>JBFGBS010000287.1:0-3766 GCA_041567475.1 Arthrobacter sp. | reverse complement strand
GCGGGGCCGGTAGTAGATGTCATCCACGGTGCCGTGCTCGACCGGCTTGCCGGCGTACATCACCATGATGTCGTCCGCCATCCCGGCCACCACGCCGAGGTCGTGGGTGATCATGACGACGGCGGCGCCGGTCTCTTCCTGGGCCTTGTGCAGCACCTCGAGCACCTGGGCCTGGATGGTGACGTCCAGCGCCGTCGTCGGCTCGTCGGCGATGAGCACCCGGGGGTTGTTGGCGATCGCGATGGCGATCATGACCCGTTGCCGCATGCCGCCGGAGAATTCGTGCGGGAAGGATTTGAGCCGCGCCTGGGGGCTCGGGATTCCGACCATGGCGAGGAGCTCCACGGCGCGGGCCGTCTTGGCCTGCGTGCTCATGCCGGGGTTGTGGACCGTCAGGGCTTCGATGATCTGGCTGCCGATGGTGTACACCGGGGTCAGCGAGGACAGCGGGTCCTGGAACACCATGGCCAGTTCCTTGCCGCGGTGCCGGCACATGGCTTTGTCGCTAAGGCCCAGCAGTTCCTGGCCCAGGAGCCGGACCGAGCCCGTGACCTCCGCGGTGGTGGGCAGCAGGCCCATGACGGCCATCGACGTGACGGACTTGCCGGAGCCGGATTCGCCCACGATGCCGAGGGTCTTCCCCGGCAGCAGGTCGAAGTCGATGCCGCGGACGGCATGCACCACACCGTTTTCGGTGTTGAAGCGGACGTTCAGGTCCCGAACGGACAGGACGGCGTCCGTGGCAGCGTGGAGCCCGGCGACGTGCAGCCGTTCAGCCACGGGACGGACGGCGTCGGTACTGGCGGTGAGGTCGCTGCTCATGAGGTCTTCTTCTTTGCCGTCTTCTTTGCTTTGCTCCCGGTGGCGCTGCCAACGGAGCTCGAGTGGGGGTCGAAGGCGTCCCGCAGGCCGTCGTTCATCATGGCGAGGGACCCGGTGAGCAGGAACATCACGGTCAGCGGCACCCAGAACATCCACGGAAAGGTGGAAACCTGGGAGGTTGCCTGCCCGATCAGCACGCCCAGGCTGACGTCGGGGACCTTGATGCCGATGCCGATGAAGGAGAATGCGACCTCGGCGAGGATGGCGCCGGTGACGCCGCGGGTGATGTCCAGGACGAGGAGGGATCCGATGTTGGGTACGAGGTGCCGCCACACGATGCGGCGCGGCGGGATCCCCATGTACTGGGCTGCCTTGACGAAGTCCCGCTGCATAAGGGACATCGACAGGGAGCGGATGAGACGGGCCGTGCCCATCCAGCTGAAGATCAGCAGGACGATGATGAGCAGCAGCCAGCTGGGGAGGTTGTTTTTCAGGCCGCTGCCGCCGCCGCTCGTGGCAACGGCGACCACCAGGAGGGCCGGCATCATGATGAGGGCTTCGAGGATGAAGAGCATCACCTTGTCGACCTTGCCGCCGAAATACGCCATGGTGCAGCCGTAGACCGCGGCGATGAGGACGGACACGAGACCCACAACGAGGCCGATCAGGATCGAGATCCGGGTGCCTTCCACCGTGAGGGCATAGAGGTCGATACCGGCCTGCGAGGTCCCCAGCAGGTGCTCCGCCGAGGGGCCCATGCCGATGTTGAAGGGGTCGATGGTCTCCTTGTCCCAGCTGCTGAAGTAGCCGCCGACGAAGGAGAAGAGCGTGAGGGCCGTAAAGATGACCAAGCCGGCGACGGCGGTCTTGTTGCGCAGGAAGCGGCGCAGGATGATCCGCGACTTGGCGATGACCACGCCGTCGTTCTCGATTGCGGCTTCCTCGGCGACGGCGGCCGGGTCCAGGGCGTTGAGGTTGGTCATGGCTACTGCACCCTAACCCTCGGGTCGACGAGCGTGGTGGCGAAATCGGCGAGAATCGCACCGATCGCGAAGATCACTGAACCGTAGGCGAGCGTCGCCGTGGCGGCGTTGACGTCCTGCAGGGCGATGGAGTCGATCGACCAGGAGCCGACCCCGTGCCAGGCGAAGATCTTCTCCGCGAAGAAACCGCCCGCGAAGATGGCAGGGATCGTAAAGGCGATGCTTTGCGCCACAGGGATGAAGGATACGCGCAGGGCGTGCCGGGTGATGGCCTGGTTCCGGGTCAGCCCCTTCGCCCGCGCCGTGCGGACGAAGTCGGCATTGACGTTGTCCAGCAGGTATTGGCGCTGGGAAATCTGGTAGGCACCCCAGCCCACGATCGTGATGGCGAAGGTCGGCACCGCGTAGTGCGCCAGCATGTCCACGAACTGGACCCAGCCGTCGCCCTCCAGCCCGGGGGTGGAGATGCCCGTGACGAAGAAGATCCGTTCACCGACGGTCTCGTTGATGTTGATGGCTCCGAGCTGCACCAGGAAGTAGGCGATTGGTGCCGGGACAATGTACATGAGGTAGCTGTAGGAGGTGATCACCCGGTCCGAGGCCTTGTATTGGCGGGCGGCGGTGAAGACGCCAAGGGCAACGCCGATGATGAGCGTCAGGATGATCGAGGCCAGGAACAAGCGGGTCGAGATCAGTACGCGGTCACCGAATTCGGCATTGATGAAAGCCCCGTTGGGACTCTGTCCCCAGTCCCACCGGGTGACGACGCCGGTCAGCCAGTCAACGTAGCGCTCCCAGGGGCTGAGGGTGGGGTCGAGTCCCTTGAGCCGGAACGAGTTGACTACCTGCTCCGGGGTGGGCCGCGGAATCCGCTCCTGCTCAAGGAGCGCGGGCTGCAGCGTGGTCACGGCCAGCAGGTAACCGGCACTCGTGGTCAGGAAGATCATCACGACATACGTGAAGGCGCGTTTGGCGAGGTAGCGGACCATAGGAACTAGTTCTGGATCGGCGTTGTGCGTTCGGTTTCCGGCCTCGCATGACAGCCCGGACCTGCCGGGCCGCCTGCCGGAGTGATTCCCTTATTCACAATCATCGGTCCTTCCGTCGTCCCCTGCCAAGCGGTGGTCACCGCCGGTCCGGGCTCCTGGCCATGCATGGTCCTGGCCATCCGCAGGCCGTACGGCCAAGCCCGTGTGCGGACTATGTTGCGGATCACATTCCTGAGGAAACTATCACACTACTTAGTAGGGGGCGTTTTGCGCCGTTCACCACGTGCGGGGAGCCGGATTGTTATGTAATTCCCGCAGGCGCGGCACCCGCCCGCACCGCCGCATTGCTTCGGCAACAAATGTTTTCTTCAAGGCAACAGTGCCTGTATGGTGGGAAATGTGACCCACGAAACACTTGACGCGGCCGCAGGAGACCTCCCGGCCGAGGCACTGGAAGCAATCGAACGGGCGGCCACGGCCGCCCACCGCCACGAGGCCCTGTTCTCGGAGCGCGCCGCGAATATCAAGCAGTCAGCCGTCCGGGACGTCTTTGACATCTCGCTGCGCCCCGGGCTTGTCTCGCTCGCCGGCGGCAGCCCCTACCTGCAGTCACTGCCGCTGGACCGGCTCGGGCAGACGGCCGCCGCGATCATCGCCGACGAGGGACTGACGGCCCTGCAGTACGGCGGAGGCCAGGGCACCGAGGAACTGCGCACGCAGATATGCGAGGTCATGGCCGCCGAGGGGATCCTGGACGCGGATCCGGCCAACGTCGTCATTACCGCCGGTTCACAGTCCGCGCAGGACGTGGCCACCAAGGTCTTCTGCAATCCCGGCGACGTCATCCTCGTCGAGGACCCGACCTACGTGGGCGCGCTGAACACCTTCGAGGCATACCAGGTGCAGGTCGAGCCGGTCCCCATGGACGAGGACGGGATTGTCCCCGGGCTCCTCGCGGCCAAGATTGCGGAG
>JBFGBS010000286.1:0-3772 GCA_041567475.1 Arthrobacter sp. | reverse complement strand
GCGGACAGCGACCACTGGCTGGTGTTGCCGGAGGCCAGCACCCATTGTCCGGTCTTGGCTATCCCGATGGGAATGACGTCGTACTTGTCCTGGTCGATAGCGCCCAGGACGCCGGCAGCCGTGACGCAGCTGACGGCGTGTTCGCTGGAGCGGCCGCCGAACAGGACGGCCACGCGTGGCTTCGACTGGCCGGTCCGGCCTTTTTGGGTCGTGTTCGTCGGCATAGTGTTTTCAGCCACTCTCAGTAATCACCTTCAGATTTCAGATCCCGTGACAGCAGCAGCGGACCGAGTTGATCAACGGACAGTTTTCCGTCCAGAACGGCCACCACAGCAGCCGTGATAGGCATTTCGACGCCGAGTTTCCCGGCTAGTTCGTGGACGGCCTGGCTGGACTTGATGCCCTCGGCCGTCTGGTTCATTTCGGCGGTGACCTCATTGAGGGTCAGGCCCTTGCCCAGCAGCCGTCCCGCGGTGTGGTTCCGGGACAGCGGCGAGGAGCATGTCGCCACCAAATCGCCCAGGCCGGCCAGGCCGGCCATTGTCCGGGCGTCGCCGCCCAGGGCCAGGCTCAGCCGGGACGTTTCCGCGAGGCCCCGGGTGATCACCGAGGCCTTCGTGTTGTCACCCATCTGCTTGCCCTCACAGATCCCGACGGCGAGGGCAATGATGTTCTTGACGATTCCGCCGATTTCGACACCGGTCACGTCGGTGGTGGTGTACGGGCGGAAGTACGGCGCCGTGCAGCTGCGCGCAATCCAGGCTGCGGCTTGCTTGTCCGGGCACGCCACGACGGACGCCGTGGGCTCTTCGCGGGCTATTTCCATGGCGAGGTTGGGACCTGAGACCACCGCAACCTGGCTGGCGGGAATCTGCAGCTCCTCGCAGATCACTTCACTCATGCGGGAGTCGGTGTGCAGTTCGAGGCCCTTCATGAGGGAGACCACAAAGGCGCCGGGCCGTACGAGGTGCTTCCATTCGCGCAACTGGGGCCGCAGGGTCTGCGCAGGCACGGCCAGGATGATCAGTTCGGCGCCGTCGAGCACCTCCGCGACGTCGGTCGATGCCCGGATGCTCTCCGGCAGGGCGATGTCTTTGAGGTATTGCCGGTTGCGGTGCAGCGTATTGATCTGCTCCACGACTTCCGGACGGCGGCCCCACAGCCGGATCTGGCGTTCGACGCCGGAGGCGGTGGCCGCGTCGGCAACAATCTTCGCAAACGTCGTCCCCCACGAGCCTGCGCCGAGGACGGCGACTGTCGCGGCCGATTCCCCCCGTTCAAGATTTACGGTCATTCCGTGCTGTCCCCAATGGTCTTCTCTGGGCCGCCCTCGCGGGGGGCCTTGCCTTCTGTTGCTTCGCCGCGCTCCACGAAGCGGCCGTGCGTGGATTGGTTATGTGCCGACGGATCCCAGCGTTGCGCCGGCGGCTCCTCGCCGCGCAAGCCTGCGAGCAGGCCCGTGATGGCATCCATGATCGCGTTGGTCGCGTCGTTCAGGGTCGCCTTGTCCAGCGTCCGTCCGGCGAAGGCGCTGAGATCCACCGGTTCCCCAACGACCAGACGCGATGTCTTCCGCGGGAAGATGTGGAAACGCTTGGCATATCGGGGAAAGACCTCGTGGGCGCCCCAGTGGGCCATGGGCACCACCGGAATGCCGCTCTCCAGGGCCATCCGGGCGGCCCCCGTGTGGCCCCGCATGGGCCAGAGGTCCGGGTCGCGGGTGAGCGTGCCTTCCGGGTAGATGATGATTGCGCCACCCTCATCCACGACGTCCTTGGCGAGCTGCAGGGACCGGTTGGCCCCTGCCGATGACCGTTCCACGGGGATCTGGTTGGTGTTGCGCAGAACGGCGCCGAGCACGGGAACCTTGAATAGGCCCGCCTTGGCCAGGAAGTGCGGCATGCGTTGCTGGTTGTAGAGCATGTGCGCTACCACCAGCGGGTCGATTTCGGTGCAGTGGTTGGGCGCGGCAATGAAGCCGCCGGCCGGGAGTTTTTCGAGTCCCTCCCACTTCTTGTTCATCAGCAGATTCAGGATCGGCCGGACGATTCCGGCGACGATGACGAAAGTGACGTGGCTCGTGGCCGATTCTTTCACCTGGTGCTGCTTACTTGGCCGTGGTGATGTCGAAGTCGGCGCCCAGGCCGGCAAGCTTCTCGGTGAACCGCTCGTAGCCGCGGTTGATGATGTCAATTCCGGTCACCCGCGAGGTCCCGGTGGCCGCCAGGGCGGCAATGAGGTGGCTGAAGCCGCCGCGCAGATCCGGCACGTCGATGTCGGTGCCCTTGAGCTGGGAGGGTCCGGAAATTACGGCGGAGTGCAGGAAGTTGCGCTGTCCGAAGCGGCACGGGACACTGCCAAGGCATTCGCGGTGGACCTGGATGTTGGCGCCCATCCGGATGAGGGCGTCGGTGAAACCGAACCGGTTTTCGTAGACGGTCTCGTGCACGATCGACACCCCTTCGGCCTGGGTGAGGGCCACGATCAGGGGCTGCTGCCAGTCGGTCATGAAACCCGGGTGTACATCCGTTTCCAGGACCAGCGGGTTGAGTTTGCCGCCCCGGTGGTAGAAGCGGATGCCGTCGTCGCCGATGTCCATGCCCCCGCCGACCTTGCGGTAGGTGTTCAGGAAGGTCATCATGTCCCGCTGCGTGGCGCCTTCGACGAAAATGTCGCCGCGGGTCACCAGCGCCGCGGACGCCCAGGACGCGGATTCGTTGCGGTCCGAGAGGGCGCGGTGGTTGTAGCCGCCGAGGTCCCGGACGCCTTCGATCCGGATGGTCCGGTCCGTCTGGACGCTGATGATCGCGCCCATCTTCTGCAGCACGGCAATGAGGTCCACGATCTCGGGTTCGGTGGCCGCGCCGGAAAGCTCAGTGATGCCCTCGGCCCGCGTGGCGCTGAGCAAGACCTGCTCCGTGGCGCCCACGGACGGGTACGGCAGCGCGATTTTGGCGCCCTTGAGCCCGTTGGGGGCGGAGATGTGGATGCCGCCGGGGCGTTTTTCCACCACGGCACCGAACTGGCGCAGGACGTTCAGGTGGTAGTCGATCGGGCGGTCGCCGATCTTGCACCCGCCAAGGTCCGGGATGAAGGCCTCGCCGATGGCGTGGATCAGCGGCCCGCACAGCAGGATCGGGATGCGCGAATCACCGGCGTGGGCATCGATCGCGGTGCTGGAGGCGGTCTTCGCACCCTTGGGGTCGAGGGTGAGGTCTCCCGTGACGGGATCCTTCTCAACCGTGACGCCATGGAGCTGGAGCAGGCTCGTGACAACCTCAACGTCCTTGATTTCGGGGACGTTGCGCAACACGGACGGCTCGTTGCCGAGCAGGGCAGCCACCATCGCCTTCGGGACCAGATTCTTGGCCCCGCGAACGGTGACGCGGCCAGTCAGCGGGACGCCTCCGCGGATTGTCAGAACACTACTCATATATCGATTTCCTCACGACTACTAGCCCCCAGATCCTTACAAAGGCACCTGCTAAGCATAGGAGCTAGCGTTACCGATCCGAAATAGCGGGCATCTTCCGCGGCCGGCGGCTTGGCGGCCGCGGTGCTCCGTACGCACGACTGTGCCCCCGAAGAAACCCAGTTTCGGCGGGGGCACAGGTGCGGTCAGGCGCCTACTTCCCTAGGAAAGCCGGGCCGGCAGCGTCTTGGGCATGAACCCGGGGCGGGTGGCTTCGAACGCCGTAATGTCCTCCTCGTGCTGAAGGGTCAGCCCGATGTCGTCCAGGCCTTCGAGCAAACGCCAGCGGGTGTAGTCGTC
>JBFGBS010000285.1:0-3789 GCA_041567475.1 Arthrobacter sp. | reverse complement strand
GGTAGGTGGCGCCCATGACCGGGTAGCGGATGTTGTCGTTGATGTTCAGGATCGGGCAGAGTTCCTTGACCTGGGCCGGGTCCAGCCATTCCGCGTCCACACCGTTGAGCTTGTTCGCCCCCACCCGGCGCATGCTCTCGCGCACATCCCCCAGGGTGTGCGCGAGGTTCATCACGCCGCGCTGGCTGAACAGGAAGTCATAGTCGAGTTCCTCCGGCAGGATCTCCCACAGCTTGAGGGCGGTCTCGTAGATCGCCGCGCTCTCATCCCAGAGGTAGTTGGACCGGATGATCGTGGTGTTCCGGGCCATGTTCCCGCCCGCGAGCCAGCCCTTTTCCAGGATCGCGATATTCGTCATCCCATGGTTCTTGGCCAGATAGTACGCCGTCGCCAGGCCGTGCCCGCCGCCGCCCACAATCACCGCGTCGTAACTCTTCTTCGGATCCGGGTTCCGCCAAAGGAAATCCGGGTGCTCCGGAAGCTGTTCCGTGCTCATTGTGTTGCTCCAATCAGTTCTGTCTCAAGCCCGGTCACGGCCTCGTCGCCGGCCGGGGCGGCGGCCTCGAGGTGCGGGTAGAGGGGAAATTGCGACGCCAGCGCGTGGACGCGGCCGCGGAGTGCGGCGGTGGTCTCGGCACTGAGTTCGTTGTCCGTGGCCGGTGCGATCAGTGCCGCGGCGATGATGTCCGCGACTTCGGTGAATTCAGCAGCGCCGAAGCCCCGGGTGGCCAGTGCCGGAGTGCCGATCCGCAGGCCCGAGGAAACCATGGGCGGGCGCGGGTCAAAGGGGACCGCGTTCCGGTTCACCGTGATGCCGATCCGGTGCAGCCGGTCTTCGGCCTGCTGACCGTCCAGCTCCGAGTGCCGCAGGTCCACCAGGACCAGGTGGACGTCCGTGCCGCCGTTGACAACGGAAATCCCGGCAGCGCCGACGTCGTCCTTGAGCAGCCGGGATGCGAGGATGCTGGCGCCTTCCAACGTGCGCTGCTGGCGTTCCTTGAATTCCGGAGACGCCGCGACCTTGAACGCGACGGCCTTGGCCGCGATGACGTGTTCCAGCGGGCCGCCCTGCTGGCCCGGGAACACGGCGCTGTTGATCTTGCGTGCGTACTCTTCCTTGCTCAGGATCACGCCGCCGCGCGGGCCGCCGAGGGTTTTGTGGGTGGTGGTGGTGACGACGTCGGCAAACGGCACTGGGTTCGGGTGCAGGCCGGCGGCGACGAGGCCGGCGAAGTGGGCCATGTCCACCATGAGGTAGGCGCCCACGAGGTCCGCGATGCGGCGGAACTCCGCGAAATCCAGCTGCCTGGAGTAGGCGGACCAGCCGGCCACGATCATCTTGGGGCGGTGTTCCAAGGCCAAGGCCTCGACCTCGGCCATATCGACCAGATGGTCCTGTTCGCCCACGTGGTACGGGACCACGTTGTAGAGCTTGCCGGAGAAGTTGATGCGCATCCCGTGCGTGAGGTGGCCGCCGTGGGCCAAGGATAGTCCCATAATGGTGTCCCCCGGCTCCAGCAGCGCAAACATCGCGGCCGCGTTGGCCTGGGCGCCCGAGTGCGGCTGGACGTTTGCCGCCTCCGCCCCGAAGAGGGCCTTGACCCGGTCGATGGCGAGCTGCTCAATCACATCGACGTGTTCGCAGCCGCCGTAGTAGCGCTTGCCGGGGTATCCCTCGGCGTACTTGTTGGTGAGGACCGAGCCCTGCGCCTCCATGACTGACGACGGCGCGAAGTTCTCCGACGCAATCATCTCCAGGGTCGACTGCTGGCGCACCAGCTCAAGGTTGATGGCCCGGGCGACGTCAGCGTCGACGCTGGCCAGGGATTCATTAAGGGTGCCCGTCATGGCGGCCTCTTTCCGATTTAAGAAATAGGATTTGGTGCAACAGAGTTGCGCTGATAGCAACTGTAGGTCGTACTGGGGCGTGGCGTCAATCACCTTTCGGCAGCCCAACTTCCAAAAGAGCTACTTTTCGCACATCGAAAAATTGGTCTTGACTGTGTTTCGCGTCACGCATACTCTGGTGCAACAGCGTTGCGTTCAATGCAACCCAAATTTTCATTGGTGGACATATGAGTAACGAATCAACCCCAGCGGCAGCGTCGGCCCTGCACAGCACGCCTGTCAGCCCTCAACCCGCGATGACCGGCGGATCCGGCCCGGGCGGAAGCCCTGAAGTCAGCAAGGACACTCGACGGCGAGTAGTCACCGCCAGCTTCATCGGTAACTTCGTCGAGTGGTTCGACTACGCCGTGTACGGCTACCTGGCTGTCACCATCGCCGCAGTCTTTTTCCCCGAGTCTGACCCGCAGACCGGGCTCCTGCTGACTTTTGCCCTATTCGCCATCTCCTTCTTCGTGCGGCCCCTGGGCGGCTTCATCTGGGGCGTCATCGGAGACCGGGTCGGGCGGCGGACCGCCCTATCCTGGTCAATCCTGATCATGTCGGCCGCCACGTTCTGCATCGCCCTGATCCCCGGCTACGACACCATCGGCCTCTGGGCCCCGGTCCTACTCCTGATCATCCGTGTTGTGCAGGGATTCTCGGCTGCCGGGGAGTACGCAGGCGCCTCGGCCTTCCTGGTGGAATACGCTCCGGCGAACCGGCGCGGACTCTACGCCGCAGTGGTCCCGGCCAGCACCGCCGCCGGCCTGCTGCTCGGCTCGCTGCTGGCAGCACTGCTTTCGGCAACGATGTCAGCGGAGCAGATGCAGGAATGGGGCTGGCGGCTGCCGTTCCTGCTGGCAGCCCCGATGGGGCTCATCGGCCGATACATCCGCACGAAGCTCGAGGACACCCCTGCATTCCTTGCCCTCGCCGCCGAGGATGAAGTCGTCAAGGCCCCCGTCACGGCACTGTTCAGGAATCATTGGCGGTCGCTGCTGCTCGCCGTTGGGGCCGTCCTGCTCAATGCCGTCGGGTTCTACGTGATCCTCAGTTACATGCCGACGTACCTTTCGACCGAACTGGGCTTTGGTGCCACCGAGTCCTTCCTGGCCACCACCATTGCCCTGCTGACTTACATCGGGTTCATCTTCCTGACCGGCTTGGCCTCGGACAAGTACGGACGCAAACGGGTGCTGATTTCGGCTTCCGTGCTGTTTATCCTGCTGACCGTTCCGGCATTCATGCTCCTGGGCACGGAGAACTTTGTCATCATCCTGTTGGTCCAGATCCTGCTCGGCGCCATGCTGACGCTCAACGACGGGACACTGCCGAGCTTCCTGGCCGAATTGTTCCCCACGGATGTGCGCTACAGCGGTTTCGCCGTCAGCTTCAACCTCTCGAACGCCATCTTCGGCGGCACCGCCCCGTTCATGGCCACCCTGCTGATCGGCGCAACCGGCAGCATTCTGGCACCCGCCTGGTACCTCATGGCCGCGGCCGTGGTTTCACTGATTGCCGTTCTCTGCGCCAAAGAAACCTCCCGCCAGGCGCTTCGCGCCCACTGACCTCCTCCTGAATAACATCAACATCGAACCCCGCAAAGGAATCACCATGACCACCACCACGTCCGGTAACGCTTCGTCCATCGCTGAGCTGGAGCGCCTGAAAGTCCTGCACAACGGGCAGAAGGAAAAGCTGACCTTTTCCAACGAGGAATTCGAGCGCCGCCTCGGCGGGCTCCGTCGGATCATGGCTGAAAAGGACCTCGACGCCGTCGTCCTGACCAGCTACCACTCCATCAAGTACTACTCCGACTTCCTCTTCACCTACTTCGGCCGCTCCTACGCCATGGTGGTCACCAAGGACGACACCGTCACCGTGACCGCGAACATCGACGCC
>JBFGBS010000284.1:0-3798 GCA_041567475.1 Arthrobacter sp. | reverse complement strand
ATTGAGCCGCGCAGCAACGAAGTGATGGCCGGCATCACCAACGCCGGCGTGGCCTGGACCGTGGAGGGCAGCCCGAACGGCAGGCTCATGATGGAGGCCATCTACCCGGCCGCCGCCGAGCTCAGGAACCCGGCCGGGCCGGCGTTCGGCCAGTTCGATCTGGCCGGACGCCCGCTCCGGGTAGTGGTGGTCCCGCTGGAACGCCCTGACGGACCGCCATCCACGTACCTGCTCGTCGGCCGGGACGCCGGGGACCAGTGGGAACACAACCTGGCCTCGGTCCGGACCTACTCGCTGGTCGCCTTCGGGACGCTGCTCGCGGCGGCCGCGATCGGCAGCCTCGTCGCGGGCCGGCTGCTGGATCCGCTCCGGCGCCTGCGCGAGGCCTCGCGCGTGGTCAGCCAGGAGGATCTGACCCAGCGGGTGGAAGTGCGCGACGGCGCCGATGACGTCACGCTGCTCGCCAAGACCTTTAATACGATGCTGGAACGCCTCGATGAAGGCGCCCAGCAGCAGCAGCAGTTCCTGGACGACGCCGGCCATGAACTCCGGACGCCGCTCACTATCCTCCGCGGACACCTGGAACTGGTGGCGGTGGATGACCCCGCCGACGTAGTCGCGACCCGCGATGTGCTCCTCGACGAAGTGGACCGAATGCAGCGCCTCGTGGACGACCTGCTCCTGCTGGCAAATTCCGGCCATCCTGATTTCCTCCGCAAGGAACCGTTCCGGACCAGCGCCCTGCTGCACCAGGTCATGGAAAAGGTCCGGGTCCTCGGACGCCGGAAGTGGCAGCTCGACGAAACTGCCGACTTCGTTGTCGAGGCCGACCCCCAGCGGCTCACCCAGGCCCTCGTCCAGCTCGCCGCCAACGCCGTCAAGTACACCGGCCCCGGCTCGACCATCGCGCTGGGCTGCAGCGTTGAGGGCCCGACGGCGTCCGACGGCACCCCGATGGCAGAACCGGACACGCTTGTGCTGTGGGTCCGTGACAACGGCATTGGAATCGCCGCGGAGGACCAGCAACGGATCTTCGAACGGTTCGGCCGTGCCCAGCCCGGCCGCGGCCAGCAGGGCGCCGGCTTGGGCCTGGCGATCGTCACCGCCATCGCCCAGGCGCACGGCGGCACGGCGTCCGTGGAGTCCGAGTACGGGTACGGCTCGTCCTTCCTGATCCGGATCCCGCTCCAGGGCGCAGGCGTCCGCATCTGATAGCGCATGAGGAATCCTTAATCTTCCACTCATCCTTCCCTCACCCCGCGGTCCCAGACTGAAAGTGACATCAGGGATACCGCCGGCAGACACAACGCCGTGCAGCCGCCGGCCCAGGGGGAGGATCGTCGTGGAGGCCATGCGGATCGTGCTTTACTCACATGACTCGGTAGGACTTGGCCACGTCCGACGGAACCTCGCCCTGGCCCACGCCCTGAACAACCAGCTTCCGGTCCTCACCGGCCGTCCGGTGACCGGCATCCTCATCACGGGAACCGCGCAGGCGCCCGCATTCCAGGCACCGGAGGGCTGGGACTGGGTCCTGATCCCGGGGGTTTCCAAGGGCCCCGCCGGTTACCAGCCCCGCAACGTGGACCTGCCGATGAGCGATCTTGTGTCCTTGCGCGCCACCCTGCTGCAGGCCACCCTGACCGGTTTCCAACCGCACCTGGTGATTGTGGACCGCCACGCCACCGGCATCCACCACGAGCTGGAGTCGGCCCTGCGGCGGGCCCGCCTGGGCGGACGGGTCCGGATCGTCCTGGGCCTCCGCGAAGTCCTGGACGCCCCGGAAACTGCCTTCGCCGAATGGGAGCGCTGCGGCGGCCCCCGGGTGGTCAAAAACCTTTTCGACGCCATCTGGGTGTACGGGGACCCCAGCATCCACGATCCGATGGCCGCCGGGGAGATCCCGTTCTCGCTGCGGAAACTGATCCGGTACACCGGGTACCTGGCCGCGGGCCGGCCCTCGATCTCCGGAACGAGCTGCATGCCCGGACCCTATTTCATGACGACGGTCGGCGGAGGCTCCGACGGGTATGCCCTGGCCCGCATGGCGGCCGCCGCCCCGGTGCCGCCGGGGCTGGGCCACCTGGTCGTCGCGGGACCGCAGATGCCCGCCGATCAGCTCGATGACCTGCGCCGCCAGGCACGGCCCGGCGTCAAGGTCGTTGCCGCCATCGACGACGTCCTCTTCCACATCCGCCACGCCGCCGCCGTTGTCTCGATGGCCGGCTACAACACGGTGTGCGAGATCATGAGCACCGACGTTCCGGCCCTGCTCGTCCCCCGGACGCAGGCCCGCGCGGAGCAGCGCATCCGCGCCGCGTCCATGGTCAAAGCCGGCTACCTGGAACAGCAGGACATCGGCACCCTGACCCCCGAGCTCCTGGCCGCCTGGCTGACCGCTCGCCGCGGCACCACGGTGGACCGCCGCCGGGCCATGCGGGACGGACTGATCCGGGTCCCCCAACTGGCGGCCGAGCTGCTGCAGCCGCTCGTCGGTGCCGCCGAACGCACCTCCGCGGCACCAGCGCTGGAAGGAGCTGGCCGTGTCGCCGTCTGAAGCAGGGACAGCCTATGTCCTGAAGATGTACCCGCGCTTCTCCGAAACGTTCATCGTCTCGGAGATCCTGGCCCGCGAGGCCGCCGGGGACCGGATCGAGATCTTTTCGCTCCGTCCGCCCAACGATCCACGGTTCCACCACGAGCTGGCCCGGGTCCAGGCGCCCGTGACCTACATTGAGCGCCCCATCAAGACCATCGACCTGTGGGAGCGACTCCGGGCGGCCGAGGCGGCCGGCCTCACCGGAGCGGTGGCCAGGAACCTTGCCGACCTCGCGGCCGCGACGCCCGACGACGCCGTCCAGGCCATCAATCTCGCCATCGCCCTGCAGGGCCGCAACATCCGGCACATGCACGTCCACTTCGCCTCCGTCGCGACGTCCGTGGCCCGGCTCGCGTCGGCCATCACCGGCATCCCGTTCTCCTTCACCGCCCACGCGGTGGACATCTTCCGCGAACCCGTCGTCGACGAGGACCTGCGGACCAAGCTGGAACAGGCCCACCACGCCATCACGATCAGCAGCTTCAACCTCAAATACCTGCGCCGGCGCTACCCGGCGTCCACCTCCCGGCTTCACCTGGTCCGCAACGGCCTAGAGCTGGCCCGTTTCCCCTACCGGGAACCCCGGGCCCCCGGCAGCACGGTGCGCATTTCCGCCGTCGGCCGCCTCGTGGAAAAGAAGGGCTTCCAGCACCTGCTCCCGGCCGCGGCCGAGCTGCTGGAGCAGGGCTTCAGCTTCGACCTCCGCATCGCCGGGACAGGCGCCCTGGCCGAGGACCTCGAGGCCGGTATTTCCCGGCTCGGCATCGGCGGCCACGTCCACCTGATCGGCCCGCAGACGCAGGACCAGATCCACGAACTGCTCAGTTCCTCCGACGTCTTCGTCGCCCCGTGCGTCATCGGCTCCGACGGCAACGCCGACGGCATGCCGACCGTCCTGCTCGAGGCGATGGCCACCGGTGTGCCCTGCATCAGCACAGCGGTCACCGGGATCCCGGAAGTGATCCGGAACGGCCGGACCGGCGTCCTGGTCCGGCCCGGCAACCCGCACGCTCTCGCCCGGGCCATCCAGCACCTCGGCTCCCCCCGTACCGACCGTACCGCGCTGGCACGCAACGCCCGGGCGCTGATCGAGGCGGAGTTTGACGTCCACCGCCAGGCCGCGCTCCTGAGGTCCCTGTGCCGCCCGGAACGGAAGGTCGCATGATGCGCGTCGCCTACCTCTGCGCAGACCCGGGAGT
>JBFGBS010000283.1:0-3799 GCA_041567475.1 Arthrobacter sp. | reverse complement strand
TGTCGGTGCTGCAGCAGTTTGTCGGCATCAACGTGATCTTCTACTACTCCACCACGCTGTGGAAGGCTGTGGGATTCCGCGAGCAGGACTCGCTCACGATCTCCGTCGCCACGGCGATCACCAACATCCTGGTCACCCTCGTCGCCATCGCCTTGGTCGACCGGATCGGGCGCCGACCCATCCTGCTCGCCGGTTCCATCGGCATGGCTGTTTCGCTGGGAACCATGGCGCTGGCCTTCAGCGCTGCCACGGGCACCGGATCCGACATTTCCCTGCCCGGCGGCTGGGGCCCGGCCGCTCTGGTGGCCGCCAACGTATTTGTCATTAGCTTCGGAGCTTCCTGGGGACCCCTGGTCTGGGTGCTGCTCGGCGAAATCTTCCCGTCCCGGATCCGCGCCCGGGCCCTGGGTCTTGCCGCAGCCGCGCAATGGATCGCCAATTTCGCCATTACGCTGAGCTTCCCGGTGATGGCCGCAGCCTCCCTGCCGCTGACGTACGCCATGTATGCAGCGTTCGCGGCGGCGTCGTTCTTCTTCGTCAAGTTCAAGGTCCCGGAAACCAACGGGATGTCACTTGAGCAGGCGGACACGCTCTTCGTGCCCAAGGGCTCCGCCAAGGTCTGAGCCCCGCAGCGCCTGTCCGTCCGGCCGTCGCCGCGACGAGGAAACTAAGAAGGCCGACGCCGGAACTCACGGGAGTTCCGGCGTCGGCCTTTTGCGGCGGTTCAGCAATCAGTTCAGGATTTGGACTGCCGTTCCTGGACCAGCGTCTGCACGGCCGGGAACAGCGGGTGCTCCGGCTCGAGCCCGGTGATCTTCGCCGTGGCTTCCGCCGCGCTGGAGTCGGCCAGGATCTTGCCGAGCTCCACCGCCTCGGCATCGGCCGGATCGTTGAAGCGCAGGGCCGCGGCCATGGCGCCCAGCAGCGCTTCCGGGACGATCCCGCGTTCGGCGAGTTCCGCTGCCGGGCCGACGAAGCGTTCGTGCCGGCTCAGCTTCCGCAACGGGGCGCGCCCCACGCGGTGTACCGTGTCGGGCAGATGCGGGTTGGTGAAGCGGCCCAGGATCTTCTGCACGTAGGCTTCCTGCTCGTCCCGGTTGAAGCCGTGCTTGGCGACGAGCAGTTCCTTGGTTTCGTCCAGGACGGCGCGCACATCGGCGGCGACGTCCTGATCAGCCATGGCGTCGGAGAGCTTCTCCACACCCGCCTCGAACCCGAAGTAGGCCGCGGCGGCGTGACCCGTGTTGACCGTGAACAGCTTCCGCTCGATGTACGGCCCCAGCTCGTCCACGAAGGTCGCGCCCGGGATGACCGGTGCCTGGCCCGCGAACGGGGTGCGGTCGATGACCCACTCGTAGAAGGTCTCTACGGTGACATCGAGCCCCTGCCCCGGTTCCTGGTTGGGCACAATCCGGTCCACTGCCGTGTTCGCAAAAACGGCGGCAGAGTCCAGGGAACCCACGGCCGAATCCCACCGGGCTTCCACCTCGGTCTTGAGCAGATCCGTTGCGTTGATAGCGTTTTCACACGCCATCACCTGCAGCGGCGCGAGCCCCGCCGCGCGGGCGGCGATTCCCCGGGCAATCACCGGGGCCACGAACTTCAGGATGTGCGGCCCTACGGCAGTGGTGACGATGTCCGCCGTCGCGATCTCCGCGATGACGTCCGCCTCCTGGCTGCCGGAGTTCAGCGCCCGGAAATTATCCACCGTGCGGACGGTGGGGTTTTCGCCCACCTCATGAACCTGGTAGCTGTCCGCGGCGGCGAGCTGATCAATGAGTTCAGCTGCGACGTCGGCGAACACCACTTCATACCCGGCCTCGTGCAGCAGGAGGCCGACGAAGCCGCGCCCGATGTTTCCGGCCCCAAAGTGTACTGCCTTCACTATGAGTTCACCTTTCCGAAGAGCTCCAGGACTTCCTCGACCGTGGTGGCCGCCTCAAGCTGTGCAACCTGTTCCTTGTTGGTGAAGACCTTCGCGATCGAGGACAGGATGTGAAGGTGCTCGTTGTTGATGCCGGCGACGCCAACGACGAACTTGACCTCCTTGCCGTTCCAGTCGATGCCCTGCGGGTAGCGGACCACGGAGACCGCGGACTTCATGATGTGGTCCTTGGCCGCGTTGGTGCCGTGCGGGATCGCGAGGTAGCTGCCCATGTACGTCGAGACGGACTCTTCACGCTCGTGCATGGCGTCCAGGTATCCGGTGTCGACGGCGCCGCGGTCCAGCAGGAGCTTGCCGGCCTCGTCGATCGCTTCGTCCCGGGTGGTGGCGGTGCCGTTGAGGACAACGCTTTCGGCTACGAGGACTCCGGCGGGGCCGCCGTCGGCGTCCGCTGCCGGGGCCGGTGCGGCGTGCGCGCCACCCGTGGCCGGCGCCGTTTCAGCCGGAGCAGCGTCCGGAGCAGCGGCAGAGTTGCTGTGCTCGACGAGTTCGACGATTTCGTCATAGCGCGGGCTGCTCATGAAATTGTCGACCGAGTAGTGCAGTGCCTTGCCGGTCAGGGGCTTGGCCCGGGCGGTGAGGTCCTGGTGGCTGATGACGACGTCGTACGTGTCGGTGAGGTTGGCGATCGCTGCGTTGGTGACCTTGACGTCCGGGAAACCGGCCGCCTTGATCTTGTTGCGCAGTACCGAGGCGCCCATGGCGGACGATCCCATGCCGGCGTCGCAGGCGAACACAATGTTGCGGATCGGGGCGGTCGCGACGGCGACTCCGCCGCCACCTACGAGAGCGGAGGAAACGGAGCTCTTCTTGCCCTTCATGCCCTCCATTTTGGCCGTTGCCTCGGCGAGCTCGTCTTCGTCAGAAACCTTGGCCGTCTTGAGGATGACCGAGGCGACCAGGAAGGAGACGGTTGTGGCCAGCAGGACCGAGAGAATGACGCCAATGTAGCTGTCCCGGCTGGTCTGGGCGAGGACCGCAATGATGGATCCCGGAGCTGCCGGAGCAACGAGTCCGGCGTTGGTGATGGCCAGCGTTGCCACACCCGTCATACCGCCGGCGATCGCGGCCAGGATCAGCAGCGGGCGCATCAGGACGTACGGGAAGTAGATTTCGTGGATACCACCGAAGAAGTGGATGATGGCGGCACCGGGAGCAGAGCCCTTGGCGATACCGCGGCCGAAGAACATGTAGGCCAGCAGGATGCCCATGCCCGGACCGGGGTTGGCTTCAAGCAGGAACAGGATCGACTTGCCCTGTTCAAGGGACTGCTGGACGCCCAGCGGGGTCAGCACGCCGTGGTTGATGGCGTTGTTCAGGAAGAGCACCTTGGCCGGCTCGATGAAGATGCTGGTCAGGGGCAGCAGGCCGTTGTTGACGAGGAACTGGACGACGTTGCCGGCGCCCGTGCTGAAGGCTGAGACGAGAGGCGAGATGCCGTAGAAGCCGAGCATGGCGAGCAGGGTTCCCCAGATACCGGCGGAGAAGTTGTTCACCAGCATCTCGAACCCGGGGCGAATCTTGCCGTCCCAGATGGCGTCGATCTTCTTCATGGTCCAGCCGCCGAGGGGGCCCATGATCATGGCGCCAATGAACATCGGGATGCCGGCGCCGACAATCACGCCCATGGTGCCGATGGCACCGAGGACGCCGCCGCGGACGTCGTAGACCATCTTGCCGCCGGTGTAGCCGATCAGCAGGGGCAGCAAGTAAATGATCATCGGGCCGACGAGCCCGGTGTTCGGATCTCCAGCGTCGTTGGTGCCGAAGCCGCCCAACTCCGCGACCGGGAACCAGCCCTTCTCAATAAACAGGGCGGTGATAATGCCCCAGGCGATGAACGCCCCGATGTTG
>JBFGBS010000282.1:0-3804 GCA_041567475.1 Arthrobacter sp. | reverse complement strand
CTCCAGCAGGCGGGCATGCTCTCCCCCGCGGGCCTCGGCCCAGTCGAGCTTGGACCGGGTGAAGGTCTCCGGGTCCTGCGGGTCCGGCACGACGGCCGGGTCCCAGCCCATCCGTTCAAATTCCTTGATCCGGCCCTCGGCGGTCGCTTTGCCGAGCTCCGGTTCGGGGTGCGAGGTGAAGAACTGCCACGGGGTGGTGGCGCCGTATTCCTCGCCCATAAAGAGCATGGGCGTGAAGGGCGAGGTCAGGGTGGCGACGGCGGCGAGCGCCAGTTGTCCGTAGTTCAGGGTCTGGGAGAGCCGGTCGCCGGTCGCGCGGTTGCCGATCTGGTCGTGGTTCTGGTTGCAGACCACGAGGGCGGACGGGTGGACGCGGGCGGCGTCGACGGGCCGGCCGTGGTGCCGTCCGCGGAAGCTCGAGTAGCTGCCGTCGTGGAAGAAGCCCTTGGCCAGGACCTTGGCGAGCGCCTCGAGGGAGCCGAAGTCCTCGTAGTAGCCCGTGGTTTCGCCGCTGACGTTGACGTGGACGGCGTGATGGAAGTCATCGCTCCACTGCCCGGTGAGCCCGTAGCCGTTGTCCGCCCGCGGGTAGAGCAGCCGGGGGTTGTTCAGGTCCGATTCGGCGATCATGATCGCCGGGCGGCCGGTGTCCGCGGCGACGGCGTCGGCGAGGGCACCGAAGTCCTCCAGCAGGTGCACGGCGCGCTCGTCCTTGAAGGCATGTACGGCGTCCAGGCGCAGCCCGTCCACGCGGTAGTCGCGCAGCCACATGGCGGCGTTGTCCAGGATGTAGTCACGGACGACGTCCGAGCCCGGGCCGTCGAGGTTGACCGAGTCGCCCCACGTGTTGCCTTCGCCGGATTTCAGGTACGGGCCGAACCGCGGCAGGTAGTTGCCGCTGGGGCCGAGGTGGTTGTAGACGACGTCCTGGATGACGCCGAGTCCGGCCGCGTGGGCGGCGTCCACGAACCGCTGGTACGCTGCGGGCCCGCCGTAGCCCTCGTGCACGGTGTACCAGAGGACTCCGTCGTAGCCCCAGTTGTGGGTGCCGTTGAATCCGTTCACGGGGAGCAGTTCGATGAAATCGACGCCGAGGTCCGCGAGGTAGTCCAGCTTCCCGGCCGCGGCATCCAGGGTTCCCTCCGGCGTGAACGTCCCCAGATGGAGTTCGTAGATGACCGCGCCCTGCAGCTCCCGGCCGGCCCACTGTCCCTCGGCCCACTGGTGGGCCGAGGGGTCGAAGGTCCGGGACAGGGAGTGCACACCCTCGGGCTGGCGCCGTGAGCGCGGGTCCGGCAGGGGCGTGCTGTCTCCGTCGAGGAGATAGCCGTAGTCGACGTCCCCGGTGGCGGGTGCGTCTGCAGCCTCCCACCAGCCGTCCGAACCGGCCGTGCCGGCCGGCGCCATCCGGGTCATCGGGTAGTGCCGGCCGTCCGCGAGCAGCGTGACGGTTTGGGCCTCCGGCGCCCAAAGGTTGAAACGTTCAGTTCCTTGTGCAGGCAAAGTCATGGCGTGCTTCCGTTCCCCAAGTCGGTGGGTCAGTCAGTGTGGCGGGTGTGTGGGCCGGCGCCTTAGGCGGCGGGGACCAGCAGCGCCACGGGATAGTCGGCCAGGATGTCGGCCACGTTCACGGTGCCGGCGGGAAACGACTTACCGGTCAGTTCATCGCGCATGCCCACGGCAAGATCGATGCTGGTGTCGTGCCAGCCGCCGAGTTCCTCGAGTCCGCGCGGCAGCCGGGTGGCCAGGGCGAGGGCGCCGGGTGCGTCCGTTCCACGGTCGAAGCCGAGCAGGTGCGCCGACGCGGCGCCCCGGGCGGTCACCGGGCGGTAGCCGGTGAACAGCTCGGGCCGGTCCCGCCGGAGCCGCAGCGCCCGGGAGGTCACCAACAGTTTGGCGGTCTCTTCGAGGTACGACGCCGGCCGTTCACCGGCGTCGAGGGCGGCCAGGGCGTCGCGGCGGGCGCCGAAGTCGAACGGGCGCCGGTTGTCCGGGTCGGTCAGGGACCGGTCCCAGAATTCGGTGCCCTGGTAGACGTCCGGGACCCCGGGCATGGTCAGCTGGACGAGTTTGGCGCCGAGCGCGTTGACGGCGCCGTACGGATCGATCCGGGCGACCAGCGCTTCGAGCTCGGCCCTCACCTCCGGGTGGTCAAACGCCGCATCCACGGCGGCACTGAGCTTTTCCTCGAACTCCGCGTCCGGGTCCAGCCAGTCCGTCGAATTACCTGCCTCGCGGGCGGCCTTCTGGGCGTACGACTGCAGCCGTTCCCGGCTCGCCGGCCAGGCCCCGGCAATGGCCTGCCAGAGCAGGTTGGCCAGCGGGCCGTCCGGCAGGGGCGCCAGGGCCTGGAGCCGACGCAGGGACACGGCCCACTGCGGGCCGAGTTCGGCGAGGACGGAAATCCGGGCCCGGGTGTCCTCGCTGCGCTTGGTGTCGTGGGTGCTGAGCGTGGTCATCGAGAGCGGAAGATCGGCCTGGCGGCGAGCCATCCGGGCGTGGAATTCCTCCGGTGTCACGGCGAATTCCGTCGGATCGGCGCCCACTTCCGTCAGCGTGCCCAGGCGGGTGTAGCGGAAGAACGCGGTGTCCTCGACGCCCTTGGCCATCACCATCCCGGAGGTCTGCTGGAAGCGGCGGCCCAGCTCCGCCGAGGCGTCAAGGAGCAGCGGCAGCAGGGAGTGGACCGCGCCCGCCAAATCCGGGCGGCGCCGGGCGGCGAGGTCGCAGGCCTCCTTCAGGATGCCCTCGCCCTCGGGGAGGTAGCTGCGGTACACCGGGAAGGCCGCGATGATCTCGGACAGGGCGTCGGCCGCCGTGTCCGCCGCCACGCCCGATCCGGCGGGCACCAGCCGGGCCAGCCGGCGCATTTCCGAATGCAGGATTCCGTCGGTGATGCGCCGCTTCGTGCCGTGGATCATCTCCTCGTAGTCCACGGATGCCCCGCCGCGCAGTTCCGCGTCGAGGGCATCCAGCGCCGGCTGGCCGGCGGCGTCAACGAAGACCCGGTCGACGTCGGCGAGGGCGTCATAGCCGGTGGTGCCTTCACATTCGAAGCCGGCCGGCAGCACTTCGCCCGGTTCCAAAATCTTCTCGATCAGCAGGTAGCTGCCGCCGGTCACTTCCCGCAGCCGCTGCAGGTAGCCTTCCGGATCGGCCAGTCCGTCCGGGTGATCGATCCGGAGCCCGTCCACGAGCCCTTCCCGGAACCAGCGGACCACTTCGGCGTGGGCTTCGTCGAAGACCTCGGGGTCCTCCACCCGGATGCCGGCGAGCGTGTTGACCGCAAAGAACCGGCGATAGTTCAGCTCGTCATCGGCCCGGCGCCAGAAGACCAGTTCGTAGTGCTGCCGGTCGTGGACCTGCCGCGGATCCTCGCCCTCGGTGTAGCTGCCTTCGGCGAGCGGGAACCGGTGGTCGTAATACCGCAGTTCCCCGTCCACCACTTCCAGGGCCGCCAGGTCATCGTCGGAGCCCAGCACCGGGATCCGGATGCGGCCGCCGCCGAAGTCCCAGTCGACGTCGAACGCCGGGGCGTAGCGGGAGTCGCGGCCTTCCTTCAGGAGCGACCACCACCAGGGGTTCTGCACGGGCGTGGCGACGCCGACGTGGTTGGGCACGATGTCCACGAGCACGCCGAGGCCTGCTTCCCGGGCGGCGGCCGAGAGGGCGGCCAGCCCTTCGGGTCCGCCCCGGTCCGGGTCGACGGCGGAGGGGTCAGTCACGTCGTAGCCGTGGTCCGAGCCCTTTTCCGCGGTCAGGATGGGAGAAAGGTAGACCCAGTCGACGCCCAGCGCTTTGAGG
>JBFGBS010000281.1:0-3806 GCA_041567475.1 Arthrobacter sp. | reverse complement strand
CTCTCTCCGCGTCCGGATCTTGTCCTTTTAGAACCCCCTAGTATGGCCCGCCCCACGGGTGCAGAACGCCGGGCTCGACCCCGTTTCAGAAACAGGAGTGACCACAAAAGTGGCCGTAAAGATTCGCCTTAAGCGCTTCGGCAAGATGCGCGCACCGTACTACCGCATCGTCGTCATGGACGCACGCTCCAAGCGTGATGGCCGCGCCATCGAAGAGATCGGCAAGTACCACCCGACCGAAGAGCCCTCGTACATCGAGGTCGACACGGACCGTGCCCAGTACTGGCTCGGCGTCGGCGCACAGCCGTCCGAGCAGGTTGCCGCGATCCTCAAGATCACCGGTGACTGGCAGAAGTACAAGGGTCTCCCGGGCCAGGAGGGCACCTTGAAGACCAAGGCTCCCAAGGAAGCCTTTGTCGCCCCGGAAAAGGGTTCCGTGATCATCCCGGAAGCCATCACCAAGAAGGCCAAGAAGGACGACGCAGCAGAGGCCCCGGCCGAAGCGGCAGCAGAGACCACCGAGGCAGAGTAAATTGCTGGCAGAAGCGCTCGAACACCTGGTCCGCGGGATTGTTGACAGCCCCGAGGACGTCAAGGTCAGTGCGAAGAACAACCGCCGCGGGGACACCCTCGAAGTGCGCGTTCATCAGGACGACCTTGGACGGGTGATCGGCCGCCAGGGCCGCACCGCACGCGCCTTGCGCACTGTGGTTGCCGCGCTGGCGGACGGCGAACCGGTCAGGGTCGACGTCGTCGACACCGACCGGCGCCGGTAACGCTTACAGCTTTACTTGACTTGAGTCCGGCCCCTTCACCAGATATTGGTGGAGGGGCCGGACTGCTTTGTGCCGCGGTCCCCGTCGGGCGCGGCGCGGGCAACCGGCACCACGACATCCAGCAGTAAGAATCCGGAACAGAGGAACAGATGAAGCTCCAGGTCGCACGAATCGGCAAGCCCCACGGCATCCGCGGCGAAGTCACCGTGCAGGTACTGACGGACGCACCCGGTGACCGCTTCATTCCGGGGACGGAATTCATTGTCGAACCGGCCACTGCCGGTCCGCTGACGGTGCTGAGCGCCCGTTGGAACAAGGACATCCTGCTGCTCGCCTTCGAGGAAATCGAGACCCGCAACGAGGCCGAGGCCATCCGCGGCGCCAAACTCTTTATCGAAACCTCGGAGATTGACGAGGACGACGACGAAGGCTGGTACGAGCACGAGCTCGAAGGCCTCGACGTCCGGGTCGGCACCGAGGTGGTCGGCAAGGTCACCGGCCTGCACACGCTGCCCGTCCAGGACCTGCTCGTCGTCACCACAACGGACGGCCGGGAACTGCTCATCCCCTTCGTCGAACAGATCGTCCCCGAAGTCAACGTCGGTGAAAAGTTCATCCTCGTGACGCCGCCTCCCGGACTCTTCGAAGTCAACGCCGAGGACACCGGCGCTTCGGCCGCCGACGCTGCAGACGCCGAGGGCGACGCCGGAACCGGAGAGCGCGCCTAAATGAGGATCGACGTCGTCAGTATCTTCCCGGACTACCTGGCCCCGCTGGAACTGTCCCTGATCGGCAAAGCCCGCCAGGACGGCCTGCTGGACTTGCAGGTCCACGATCTGCGGGACTTCACCACGGACCGGCACCGGACAGTGGACGACACTCCGTACGGTGGCGGCGCCGGCATGGTGATGAAGCCCGAACCGTGGGCGCAGGCGCTGGCTTCCGTGGCCGGCGGACATCCCGCGCCGGCGGCGAAACCGGTGTTGATTGTCCCGTCTCCGGCCGGCGAACGGTTCACCCAGGCACTGGCCCACGAGCTTGCCGCCGAGGAACAGCTGGTCTTCGCCTGCGGCCGCTATGAAGGCATCGACGAGCGGGTCATGGAATGGGCAACGGAGCACTTCACCGTCCGGCCCATGAGCCTGGGGGACTACGTCCTCAACGGCGGCGAAGTTGCCGTGCTGGCAATGGTCGAGGCCATCGGGCGCCTGCTGCCTGGCGTGGTGGGAAACCCCGAATCCCTCGTGGAGGAATCCCACTCGGACGGGCTGCTGGAGTACCCCGTGTACACCAAGCCTTCCAGCTGGCGGGACCGGGAAGTTCCCGCCGTGCTGCTCAGCGGCAATCACGGCAAGATCGCCCAGTGGCGCCGCTTCGAGCAATACCGGCGCACGGCCGAACGCCGCCCGGACCTGCTGGAAGACTTCGACGCCGCCAAGCTGCCGCGCGCGGACCGGACCGCCCTCGCGGACCTGGGCTACGACATCATCGACGGGCGCCTCCGGCTCCGGGATTAGCAGGAACGTCCGGCATATGGCAAAATAGGGCATTGTGCCTGCTGGGTCGTGAGCCTGCCACAGGGGGAACGCTACCAACAGCCCGGCACCCCGGCCCAGTCAATTCCTGACGGAGCCGGAACAACAAACTTTCGACGGCATTGTCCGGGCGCCATGTGCCCCCGAACCTGGCCGCCGTAACCCAAAGTGAATGACCTGTGGCGTTTACCAGGAGTGAATCAATGCACATTCTCGATTCCGTAGATGCAGCTTCGCTGCGTAGCGATGTTCCCGTCTTCCGTGCCGGTGACACCATCAAGGTGCACGTCAACATCATCGAAGGCAAGAACTCCCGCGTCCAGGTCTTCCAGGGCTTCGTCCTGGGCCGCCACGGTGATGGTGTCCGCGAGACCTTCACCGTCCGCAAGGTTTCCTTCGGCGTAGGCGTAGAGCGTACCTTCCCGGTTCACTCGCCGATCATCGACAAGATCGAGCTCGTTTCCAAGGGTGACGTGCGCCGCGCCAAGCTTTACTACATGCGTGCACTGCGCGGTAAGGCCGCGAAGATCAAGGAAAAGCGCGACTTCCAGACCGCCAAGTAAGTCCTTCCGGACTTTCACCGCGGTCCACGGACCGTATCCGGCCGGCGCCGGAGCATTCCGTAACAGCGCTTGTGACCTCGGACCAGCGCTAAAGGATACGGACCATGGAACAGACAAAACGCCAGCCCAGGAAACCGGGCTGGCGTTTTGCGTTCCTGGCACTGGCACTGGCCATCGTCATCAGCGCCGTTGTGCGCTCCCTGTGGCTGGACGTGTACTTCATCCCCTCCGCCTCGATGGAACCCCTCTTCCGCTCGGGTGACCGGATTCTGGTGTCCCGAACGGAATTCGCCGCCGCGCCGGTAAGCCGCGGCGACGTCGTCGTCTTTGATGGCCGCGGGTCCTTCGCTCCGCTGGCCAGCGGCAACGGCCCGGCGCTGGACATCCTGTCCGAAGCCGGGCGCTGGCTCGGCGTCGCCGGAAACGACACCACGTACGTCAAGCGCGTGCTCGGAATCGCCGGCGACCGGGTGATGTGCTGCGACGCCGATGGCCTGCTCACGGTCAACGGCCAGCCGGTCGCGGAGCCCTATCTTTATGCGGGAGACGCCCCGAGCGAACTCGCGTTCGATGTGATCGTCCCGGCCGGACGCCTGTGGCTGATGGGGGATCACCGGTCGAAGTCCGCCGATTCACGAAACCTGCTGGGCGCTCCCGGGGGCGGGATGGTCCCTCTGAACCGGGTCATCGGCAGGCCGGTACAGATCATCTGGCCGCTTGATAGATTTGCACCAGTAGCGCGGCCCGCCGACTCCGCTGCCGTTACCTCCACGAAGAACGGACAATAGATGCCCGAGAACGAACCCGGGATTCCTGACCCCAGGAACCCTGATGCGCCGATCGCTGATCAGCGCGGGACGGAACAGCCCCGGGCAGCGTCTGCCGCGGCCGCTGCCGCCGGGGACAGGCATCAGAACGGGGTCGCTCCGGAT
>JBFGBS010000280.1:0-3819 GCA_041567475.1 Arthrobacter sp. | reverse complement strand
TCCCGGTTTGCCTGGTACAGGCGGGGCCAGGCCCTGGCGATGTCAATCTCCGTCGCCAAAGGGCCCAATGCCGCTGCCGTGAGACTCCACAGCGAATCTCCCGTGCGGACCGTCACGGCGGGCCCGTCACCAGCCTGCTCGCCTGAACGCAGTTGGCGGGCAGCGAGGGAGCCCGGATCCACCGCCGGGGCCGGGGGCTTCCACCGCGGGTCTATTCCGGCGGGACCGTCGATTGCCGGCTGATCCCGGCCTGCGGCAGGCAACAGCGGCACGGGCGCCGCCCGGTAACCCGCTGCGGAAAGCTCCACCGACCGGGGCGGGGCAGGCGCCGGCTGCGGCGTGGTAGCGCTGGCAATCGGGGCGGTGAGAAGTTGAAGCCCGAAGGCAGCAAGGGCCAGACGGCGCATAAACGCCGGGCTCAGCGAGCCTGCGGCGGCCGCGGCCCTGGGCCGGCCGCTCCGTTCCAGCACGGCTGCGGTGACCGCGGTCAGGGCGGAGACGGACCACCAGCCAAGCACGATCAGCCCCGTCAGCGTCGCTGCGCATCCCAACTGGTCCTCGAAGCCCATGGCCGGCCGGGCAGCCGGGGCATGCGCCCAGCGTTGCAGGAGGCTGGTCCCGGCGGCGGCCAGGACGCCTCCCAGCAGCAGGACGACGGCTGCCATCGCCGCATCGCACCCTACGGCGCCTGCCGGTCCGTGATCCGGTGATCCCGTGGTGACCATCGTGCAACCATCCTCTGGATAATAGCTTTTGATGTTGTTTGACTGCGTTTGACTAAGAATGATCCTATTTAGCTGTATTTGTCTAGAGTGGGTAATGCTCGCGACGGGTCACGGGCGGAGCGCCATTGATCCTGGCTGCCGACGTGCCTAGGCTGACGCCATGCGGTGGGAGGCACTTTTTGATGATCTTGAGACCCAGGCGGCCGCAAGCGAGCGGCTGGACTTTGACACGGAAGTCGCGGAACGGGCGCGGCTGGACAGCGCCGCGGTTGAACTGGGGGACCGGCTCCGGGGATCACTGGGCGTGACGATCCGGGTCCGCCTGGTCTCGGGGTCCGTGGTCGAGGGAGCGCTCGGTCATGTCGGGCGCCAAGCACTGGTGCTCCTGGAGCCGCGGCACCAGATCCTTATCCCGTACGCGGCAGTGCTCCAGTACGCCGGGCTGCAGCGCTTCGCGGTGACGGAGCGGCCTGGCATACAGCACCGGCTGAGTCTGGCGAGTGCGCTGCGCGGGCTGGCCCGGGACCGCGCAGTCTTGTCGGTCCTATTGACCTCAGGACCCGGACGACTGGAGGAGCCTGAGCTCCATGGGGTCATCGACCGGGTGGGGGCGGATTTCCTGGACCTTGCCATGATCCGCGAGGGGGAAGACCGGCGCGCCGCCAACGTGCGCGACGTCGCGACGGTCCCGTTTCAGGCGCTGGCGGGTCTCCGCTCTGCCCGGACGGCAGCCGGGTAGCAGAATTCAGTTCCGGCCCGGGCAGGGTCCTCCGGCGCGCGGGCTCCTGCGCCGGGCTCCCGGTGTCAGGCGCCGGCCGACTTGGCTTTGGCCTCTTCGATCATCCGGCTGGCTTCGGCGTACCGCTCCTCGATGTATTGCTCGAGCATCTTTTCCTCCACCCGCCACTGTCCGCGGCCCCCGACCTGAATCGCCTTGAGTTCACCGCTGCGGACCAGCGCGTAGGCCGCCGGGGAGTTGATCTGGAGCTGCTCAGCAACATCTGCGAGGGTCAGGAATCGTGGCATGTTCCTATTTTGCCACCGTTGCCCTTATCCTGTGCCGTTATCCACAGTTTGTCCCTGTTTGGCATTGTCTCTTCCGTCGGGACCCTCTGGCCGTGAGAATGGTGGAATCCGGCACCCGGGGTGCGGCAGCGACGGCAGTGGGGAGCGGGACGTATGAGCGGCAGCACCAACACGGCACGATTGAAAAAGCCGTCCTGGAAGGACCCCCGGCTCCTCATCGGCATCCTGCTCGTCCTGGCCTCGGTCGCGGGAGTCGTCGCACTCGTCGGCGCCGCGGACCGCACCTCCGAGGCCTACGCGGCCAGGGAACCGATTGCCGTCGGTGAAAAGCTGACGGCGGACAAGCTGTACCCGGTCAGAGTCCGACTCGGCGACGTTGCCGGGCACTACCTGACGCCGGCGGACGGCCTGGCGGACGGGCTTGTGGCGGTGCAGCGGATCGGAAAGGACCAGCTGCTGCCGCGCGAAAGCATGGGGGCGGTGGACGGACTGAACCGCAAACCCGTGGCCGTCACCATCGAGGAGAGCCTCCCGGCGCAGGCCGTGGCGGGCTCCCGGGTAGACGTCTGGATTGCACTCCCGGATGCCCGCAACGGCTTCAGTGAACCCGCGCTGCTGCTGCCGGGCGCTGAAATCGCCGAGGTCACCGCGGGCAGTGCGGCCCTGGGGTCGTCCCGTTCCACCGTGGTCATGGTCCTTGTCCCGGACGCCCAAATGCCCAAACTGCTCGGGGCGCAGGCCAACAAGGCGAAGATTTCAGTCGTCTGGAATCCCGGCGGAGCCGCCCGATGAACATTCCCGTTGTCACTGTGGGGCACTCGCGCGACGACCTCGTCGGCGGCCTGGAGCGCCTGCACGGCCCGGTGTCCGTGGTCCGGAGGTGCGGCGAGCTCACGGAACTCCTCGCCGCCTGTCAAAGCGGATTGGCCCGCGCCGCCGTCGTCGCCGACGGCAGCGAAGAGCTGACGGCATCAATGGTGGACCGCCTGTCCGCAGTAGGAGTGGCCGTCGTAGCGCTGACGGACAGCGCCGCCGAAATGGCCCGATTGCACGGGATCGGCGTGGCGGCAGAGCTGCGTGCAGTGGATCCGGAGGCGCTCGCGCTCCGGATTGCCGGCGCGGTGGCCCAGCTCGGCGGGGCGGGCCCGAGGCCGCACCGGGCCGCGGAGGGATCCGCAGACTCAGGTCCGGTCCCCGCGACCCCGGTCCCCGCGGGCCAGGGGTCACGGGGCGCCCCCGCCGCCGGCCGCGGGAGAATTATCGCCGTCTGGGGGCCAGCGGGCTCGCCGGGCAGGAGCCTCGTGGCCGCCAACATCGCCGGGGAACTGGCGGCCGAAGGAAAATCCGTGATGCTGGTAGACGCCGACAGCTACGGCGCAAGCATCGCCGCCATGCTCGGATTGCTGGACGAGGCGGCCGGCCTCGCCCAGGCCTGCCGGATGGCGGATCAGGGACTGCTGGAACCCGAGGCCCTGCTCAGAATCGCCACGCCGCTGGCCACCGGGGCGGGGACGCTCCACGTGCTCACCGGCATCACAAGATCGGACCGGTGGACCGAACTCCGGGCTGCGGCCCTCTCCCTCGTCCTGGAACGGGCGAAGGACGTTGCGGCGGTCACGGTCATCGACACCGGCTTCTGCCTGGAAGCCGACGAAGAACTGAGCTTCGACACCATGGCGCCGCGCCGCAACGCCGCCACGCTCCGGTCGCTGGAGCACGCCGACACCGTCATTGCTGTTGGTGCCGCCGACTCGATCGGAGTACCCCGGCTCGTCCGGGGCCTCGCCGAACTGACGGCGGCGGTGCCGGATGCTGCTCTCAGGGTGGTGCTGAACAAGGTCCGGGCGTCCTCCGTGGGACGTTCGCCCGAGGTCCAGCTGCGCGAGGCCTGGGAGCGGTACGGTCCCGCTGTGCCGCTCTCCGCGTTCCTGCCGGCCGATCCCGATTCGTGCGATGCGGCGCTGCTGTCGGGCTCGCTTCTGCTGGAAGCACGCCCCGAGTCGGCACTGCGGAAGGCGATCGCCCGACTCGTTTGTGCAACCGACCAGCAAAAACGCAAAACCTCTGT
>JBFGBS010000279.1:0-3844 GCA_041567475.1 Arthrobacter sp. | reverse complement strand
GCCGGTATTGTGCGGACGCATGGCCAGTTCGTTGATCAGGAACCCCGCACCGACGCCGGGCGTTTCGAACATTTCAACGGCCATCACGCCGGTGACGCCGAGCTCGGTGGCGATCCGGATGGCGGCGTTTTCCGCCGCGGCCGCCACCTCCACCGGAATATCGAGGGCGGGGGCGATGACCTCGTCGCAGACGCCGTCGACCTGGATTGTGTGCACCACGGGCCAGGCACGGGTTTCGCCGTCCGGCGTGCGGGCGACCATGGCCGAGAGTTCGCGGCTGAAGTCCACCTTGGCCTCGGCCAGCAGGGGCGACATGGTGCCGAACCAGTCGGCGGACGCTGCGGCCTCGTCGGCCGAGCCCACGATCCGGACTCCCTTGCCGTCGTAGCCGCCGCGGGGCATTTTCAAGACCACGGGCCAGCCGGTGTCCTCGCCGAACGCGGTCAGCTCCGCGACGTCGGCCACAGCTGCCCAGCGCGGGTTGGGCAGTTCCAGCCGGTCGATTGCGGCACGCATCACGAGCTTGTCCTGGGCATTGACCAGGGCATCCGGGCCGGGATGGACGTTAACGCCGGCGCCGATCAGGGAGCGCAGGTGGGCTGTCGGGACGTGTTCGTGGTCGAAGGTCAGCACGTCCAGGCCGCGGGAAAACTCCAGCAGGTGGTCCAGATCGGTGTAGTCGCCGATCGGGGCCTTCGCCACGGCGGAGACGGCAGAGACGTCCTCGGCTTCGGCAAGGACACGGAGCTCAAAGCCCAGGGCAGTGGCAGCGGGGGCCATCATTCGGGCGAGCTGGCCGCCGCCAACAACGCCAATCACAGGAAAAGTCACATGGCCCAGCCTACCGAAGGGCGCGCCGATTCCGGGCTTTAGCTTCACCCGGCGGTGTAACGCGACGTGGAGGACCGGTTTTTGACGGCCGGAAAATGACTCCCGGGGTTCCGGACTGCGCCGCTGGTGGGAAACGGCGCTAAAATGAGACTTTGGGCCGATGGCCGACAGTTCCAGAAGGCCACGGAGGGTCATGATTACCACACTTACCGAGCGGTTGCGCGGGCTCGCTTCGCTGTTCTGGCGCGAAGTGGCCAAATTCGGCGCCGTCGGCGGCGTAGCGTTTGTCATCGACAACGGCCTGACGTACTTCCTGATGCACGGCCCGATGACCGACAGCGAGGCCAAGGCCCGGTTCTTCGGCGCCAGCGTGGCCACGGTCTTCTCCTGGATAGCCAACCGTTTCTGGACCTTCCGGCACCGCCGCCAGGACAACGTGCTGCGCGAGTTCGGGATGTTTGTGCTGATCAATGGCATCGGTATCGGCATCTCCACGGGGTTCACCGCGTTCGCCAAGTATGGCCTGGGCGTCAGCGATAAGAACATGCTGTTCCTGGCCGGCGTCGCGGGCATCCTCGTGGCGACGGTCGTCCGGTTCTTCGCCTACCGCTTCCTGGTCTTTAACAAGGAACTCGACGACGAGCCGGAGTTCGCGCACGACCACGAGATCATCGAACGTCACCCGCACCAGCAAACCGGAGTCCGCGTTCCGGAGGCCGCAGGCCAGGATCCGGAGCGGCCCGGCCCGGCAGGCTAACGCTGGCGGCGGCCGGGCGTCTTGCGCTCCCGGGACCGCCGCCGCGTCACTTACCCTGGACGCGCTCGTCGCTGAGCAGCTTCTCGGTCACCGCCACGTCGGGGTGGACCAGCACCACCGACCCGTCGCCGTGCCAGGCCCCCAGCGACTGCGCCAGGACGGCCTCAAGTCCGTCGTCCGCGCGGACCAGGATCCGGCTCCCGCTGCCGACGGGGACGGCAAAGCCCGCCAGCAGCCCGCCGTGCGTGTGGGCCGTCCCGTCGGAGGCGAGGATGGCGCGGCGGGAGGCTTCGGGATCCACGTGGGCCATAAAGACGTCGCCGTGGGAACGGACCTCCGCGGCGTAGTCCACCGCGCCGGAGGGCAACCCGCCGGGCCAGCGCATGGCCAGGGCCGGCAGCGCAACCGCCATGACGGCGTCGAACCCGCCCTCAGCGGCACCGTGCGCGGGATCCGTCGTCGCGAGCAGCTCGGCCTCCGCGCCGGCGAACACCACCTCCGCCCCCAGCTGCCAGGCGGCCACGGCGAGGATCACGGACTTCCAGTGGGCCGGCAAATCCAGCCGCAGACGCGTCCCGGGTTCGGCGTCCAGCTCGTCCTGCAGCAGATTGCTCGTTTTCGCCACCCAGTTATCCAGCACCCGCCCGGAGAGCTCAACGCGCTCGGAGTCTGGGCCGTACCAGGTGAGCCGGGGGGAAGTGGACTGGCCGGAGCGCAGCGCTGTCATCAAATCGATTACCGGGATGCTCATGAGTTCATCTTGCCACGGCCAATATGTCGCGGCTCCGGCGAATGTGACTTCCTTCACGCCCGGCTGATCGGGCGCTGCTGCCGACGCCCGGACGGCGCGGCGATGCCCGGATCGGATAGCGGCGGACCCCGGAATGCCGCGGATATGGCGCTGAAATGCGGGAACGCCGCAGGATCTGCCACGGACTAACGCAAGATTCGCCCGGCACGCTTACGGCCCGCCGCCGACCGTGTCGGCGGCGGCGGAAATTTCCGGGCGTGGCGTGCCAGCGCTTTGGCCTGGTCATTGATTATTATCACTGCCGCAGCTTGACTACCGGATACTTACACGCGTGTAATTGGAGCTCTAAAGCCACTGCGCAGAAACCGGCACACATCCGTGTGTCCTTGCGTCTTGCGGGGGCTGCACAATCGGGGAGGAAACGCCATGGGGCTAGTAGAGCGTATCCATGACAATGCTGTCGTTGCCGGCCAGGCCACAGCCAAGTACCGTTCACGCGGGGTGCCGAGCGACTGGTATGTCGATCCGGCTGACCAGGACGCGGCTGACCGCTACAACGAGCACGCGAAAGACTCCCTGCAGGATGCCGCGACGGCTTTCCTCGCGGCACACCATGAACTCCTGGCGGGCCCGGACGGCGGCGCCGATCCGCTCGACCCCCCGATGGAACTGCAGACCCAGTTGGCGCAGCCGGTCTGGATCGGGCTGCCGGCCCGGCAGGACTTTGACGACGAAGGCGAACTGGGATGGCAGACCGATGCGCTCTGCGCCCAGACCGATCCCGAGGCATTCTTTCCGGAAAAAGGTGGCTCCACCCGTGACGCCAAAAAAGTGTGCGGCGCGTGCAACGTCCGCTCGCAGTGCCTTGAATATGCCCTGACGAACGACGAACGATTCGGAATCTGGGGCGGCCTTTCCGAGCGCGAACGGCGCCGGCTGAGGAAGCGAGCAGTCTAATTCTTCAAGAAGTACATATCACCGCCGTCGTGGTTGCCCACGACGGCGGTGATTTTCTCCCTAGGACCCTTGCGGCACTCGCCGGACAAACCCGGCCCGCAGACGCCATCATCGGCATCGACACCGGATCCCGCGACCACTCGGCCGCCCTCCTGGAACAAGCGCTCGGCGCGTCCCGGGTCAGCGTCGTCGACCAGCCGCGGACCGGGTTCGGCGGTGCCGTCTCCGCGGGGCTGGCGGCCCTGGCACCCTGGACGGAACGCGGCGACGGCAAACCGGCTGCCGAGTGGATCTGGCTCCTGCATGACGACGCGGCGCCGGCACCGGAAGCGCTTGCCGAACTCCTGCACGCCGTCGAACGCGCACCGTCCGTCACCGTGGCCGGCTGTAAACAGCTGGACTGGCACGCCGAGCGGCGGCTCATTGACGTCGGCCTATCGATTAGCAGGTGGGCTGAACGGCTGACGCTGATCGACGCCGACGAACTCGACCAGGGACAGTACAACGGCCGCAGCGATATCTTTGCCGTCAACTCCGCCGGCATGCTG
>JBFGBS010000278.1:0-3850 GCA_041567475.1 Arthrobacter sp. | reverse complement strand
TGCAGCAAGGTCCCGTCCCCGTTGCTCTTCGTACCGGCCGTGCAGGGCAGCCGGCCGTCCTCCGCGCAGTTGGCACAGTCTTCGCATCGGGGCAGGAAGGACATGACCACGCGCTGCCCGGCCTGAACGTCAGTGACATCCGACCCGACCTCGACGACGCGTCCGGCCGCCTCATGGCCGAGCAGCATCGGCACCGGCCGGCGGCGGCTGCCGTCGACCACGCTCAAATCGGAATGGCAGACTCCGGCGGCCTCCAGCCGGACCAGGATCTCGGTGGGCCCGGGACCGGCCAACTCCAGTTCGCAGACGGTGATGGGCCGGGACTCGGCAAACGGACGCGGACGGCCGATCTCTTCAAGGACTGCACCGGTGATCTTCATTGATCCCTTTCGTGGGCACTGTGGGTGTGACTGAACGATAGCCGCCCGGCCGGAACAGGGTCCATTCGGTGCGGCCAAGGAAATCCCTAGGTCCCGGGCGAAAACTTTGAGGCATGGCTGGTTCCGAACGTCGTGATGCGCCCCGGACAGTTGCGCCCCGGACGGGAGCCGGCGGCCGGGGGAGGTGTTCTGCCGGGTGATCATCCGCTGGCTGCTGGTACAGTGCGGGCGGCATCCGCCCGCCGGAGCCGCGGTGTCCCGGCCCGGCACCCCGGCGTTGGCCGTGCGCGGGCTGCTTGCATGCCTGACGGTGTGTGCGTTGCTGTTCGTCGGGGTGGTGCCGGTGCAGGCCCGGGAACCGGTCACGGTGCTGCGGGTGTTTTTGGCCGTGGGCCAGTCGAATATGTCCGGGCGGGGCCTGCCGGTCGGGGGCCCGGAGGATGCGGTGGATCCGCGGATTTTCCAGTTCGGCGCGAAGAACCGCACACTGCGCCCGGGCCGGATCCATCTGGACATGCATGACAGTCCGAGCGGGATTTCGCCGGCGACGACCTTTGCCCGGGAGTACCTCTCGACCCGGCCCGGCCGGGTCGGCGTCCTGATCATTCCGGCCGCGCACGGCAACACCGGATTCACATCCGCCGCGGGGAAGCTGACCTGGTCGGTCGGGGCGGCGTCCGCCGCGGAGTTTGACCTGCCGGGCCTGGCCGTGGCGCAGACCCTGGAGGGGATTGCGGCGGCCAAGGCGGCCGGCTACACGGTCAGCCTCGAGGGCATCCTCTGGCACCAGGGCGAAAGCAACGCGTGGATGTCGACCGAGGCATACAGTGCCAAGCTCGATGAGCTGATCGGGTACTTCCGGTCCCGGCTGAAGGCGCCGACGCTGCCGTTTGTGGTCGGGCGCATGACGCCGGAGGGAATCGATGCCCACCCCGGCAGGCAAAACGTGGACCGCAGCCACCGCGGGACCCCGTCGCGGGTCGCCCATACCGGGTTCGCCGGTGCCATGCGGGGCGGCCTGAACCGCGGGGACGACACCCACTTCAACCGGGCCGGCGTCGAATACCTCGGCAAAACCTATCTCTCCGGCTACGCCCAGGCCGTCGGCAACACCGGGACTGGTTCCGCCCCGACGGGCTATCCCGGCGAGGCGGTGCCTGTCGCGCCCACGCGGTTCCTCGACACCAGGCTGTCCTCCGGTCCGGTCCCGGGCAGGGGATCGGTGTCCTTCCGGGCCGCCGGGGTAAACGGGCTGCCGGCAGACATCGCCGCCGTGGTCGTCACCTTGACCGTGACCGAGGCGGCCTCGGACGGCTTCATCACCGCGTATGCCTCCGGGGCGGACAAGCCCAACGCCTCCAACGTCAATTACGCTGCCGGGCAGACCGTCCCCAACCTCGCCGTCGTACCCGTCGGCGCGGACGGGCGCGTGGCTGTTTCCAACACCTCTTCCGGCTCCGTCCAACTGGTCGCCGACGTCTCGGCGTATTTCCGCGCCGGGACGCCGTCTGTTCCGGGCGCGTTCGCCTCCCTTGCCCCGACCCGCTTCCTGGACACGCGGACATCCTCCGGAAAAGTGATCGGCGGCCGCGCGGTGTCGTTCACCGTGGCCGGCACCCGAGGAGTTCCGGCCAACGCTGCGGCCGTTGTCCTGAACGTGACGGCCACGGAGACACAGGCGTCCGGCTTCCTGACGGCGCACGCGACCGGCACCGACAGGCCCAACGCGTCCAACGTGAACTACGCGGCGGGCCAGACGGTTCCGAACCTCGTCGTGGTTCCGATCGGACGCAACGGGAAAGTGACAATCTCCAACACCTCGTCCGGCTCGGCGCAAGTGGTGGCCGACGTATCCGGATACTTCCTCGCCGGTGAGCCGGACCGGGCCGGTGCCTTTGACGCACTTCCGGCGCCAACGCGCTTCCTGGATACCCGCATATCTTCCGGCCGGATCAGCGCCGGTAGGTCGATAGCCATCCAGGTGGCGGGCGTCAAAGGGCTGCCAGACAGAGTGTCCGCCGTCGTGGTGAACCTCACCGTCACCGGGACGCGCTCCGCCGGCTTCCTGACCGCGTTCGCGTCCCGGACGCCCAAGCCGAATGCCTCCAACGTGAATTTCGCACCGGACCAGACGGTTCCCAACCTGGCCGTGGTCCCGGTCGGCTGGGACGGCAAGATCAAGATCACCAATACCTCCGGCGGGACGGTGCATCTGGTCGCGGACGTCGCCGGCTACATCATGAAATAGGGGCCCGGCCCGGCGCGGCGGCGAGCCGGTCCTTCAGCAGCCCAGCTGCGCGGCCACTTGGAGCAGCAGCGCTTCGGAGCCCATCGGCCCGATGAGCTGAATGCCCATCGGCAGGCCGGACCCCGGGGCGCCGCCGGTCCAGTGCACCGGAATACTCACGGCCGGCAGGCCGCACACATTCACCATCGAGGACCACGGCGCAAATTCACACTGCCGCCGGTAGTCGCCGTCGGCGTCTTTGCCCCACTCCGTAGCAGGCCAGTAGCCGTCGCCGTGGCCGGTCCCGGTGAACCAGCCAACGGGCCGGGGCGTCTGCGCCAGGGCCGGCATCAGCATCAGGTCCCACGCGGCGTACTGCGCGGCCGTATCGCGCTGGAACTGCCGCAGGAAGGCGAGGGATTCGTTCAGTTTCGCCGCGCTGCGCTGCTGGGCGCGGCGGCGGAAGGTGCGCGTCAGGGGCGTCAGGAGCGCTTCGCGCTGGGGCGCAATGCGGGCGGACCCGACGGCGGCAGTCCACGCCGTCGTGAACGCGTCCGGGTAGCGGTTGTCATAGCTGACCGGTGCCTCCGCCGTGTCGTGTCCGGCCGCGGCCAGCCGCCGGATCCCTTCCGCGAGGGCATCGAGGGCCTCGCTGTCCGGCGTGAACGGGAAGATCTTCTGCCAGGGACTGTCGAGGCTGACGCCGATCCGCAGCCGGGGCGGTTCGCGGGACATCAACTCCAGGTAGCCCGGTGCCGCCGACCCACCGGGCACGCCGCCGGCGTCGCCGGCCAGGGCGTCCAGCAGCAGTGCCGCGTCTGCCGCGGATCGCGCCAGCGGCCCGGCGACGACCAGCCCGGCCGGATCCCCGGTGCTCTCGCCGGCCGGCACCAGGCCCCGGCCCGGTTTCAACCCCACCAGCCCGCACGCGGCGGCCGGAATCCGGATCGAGCCGCCGCCGTCGGACCCCGGGGCGAACGGCAGCAATCCGGCCGCGACCGCGGCAGCGCTGCCGCCCGAGGACCCGCCCGAGCTTCGGCTCAGCGCGTACGGGTTGCGCGACGCCGGGGCGATGTGGTTCTCGCTGTACGCCGTCAGGCCAAACTCAGGAACCTGGGTCTTCCCCAGCGAAATGGTGCCGGCACGTTTGAGCGTTGCGGCCAGGGCGCCGTCGGACAGGGCGGGCCGGTGGTCCAGGGCGGCGCTGCCGTGCGTGGTCACAACACCCGCCACATCGGTCAGG
>JBFGBS010000277.1:0-3853 GCA_041567475.1 Arthrobacter sp. | reverse complement strand
TACGGCGTCGAGGCGGAGTTCATGGCCGCCAGCACCGCCAAGGTCCTGGCGGCCGCGGCCTACCTGAACCTGGTCGAAACGGGCGAGGCCTCACTCGATGACCGGCTGGGAAACTACCGCGCGGAAATCCAGCTGCAGGCGATGATCCAGGAGAGCAACAACGACTCCTGGTCCCTGATCATGGACGCTGTCGGCCACGACGAACTCAGCGCCTACGCCGCGGCGATCGGGGTGGACTACCACCCGGAAACCAACACGCTGACCCCCGCGGCAATGGCCCGGATCCTGGCCGGGCTGTATTCCGGCGGGCTCCTGGACCCGGAGCACACCGCGCAACTGCTCTCCTATATGCAGGACACCAACTACGAGTCACTCATTCCGGCCGCGGTGCCCTCCGGCGTCGAGGTCTTCCACAAATACGGGCTGCTCGGCGGGAACCTGCACGACGCCGCCATCCTCACCGGAGGCGGTGCGGCGTACGCGCTGGTGGTCTACACCAAGGGCGCGGACCTGAGCGATATTCCGGAGCGCACCGCGGTCTTCCACGACGTGGCCCGGGCCGTGGTGGACGGGCTGTTCTAGCTGGCACCGACGCTCAGGTGGCCAGGAACTTGAGCAGGATGTCATTGACCTCGGCGCCGTGGGTCCAGAGCATGCCGTGCGGGGCGCCCTCGATCTCCACGTATTCGGCCTGCGGCAGGGCCTTGGTGAATTCGCGTCCCGTGGCGTCGATCGGCAGGATGTTATCCGCCGTGCCGTGGACGATCAGGGCCGGGACGTCGATCTTGGGGATGTCGGCGCGGAAGTCGGTCAGCCACGTCGGCTGGGCCGCGGCGGAGGCGGTGGGGCCGCTCCTGGTGGCCAGGTTCCAGCCGGCCCGCATCACTTCCTCGCTCAGCCGCGGGGTGC
The DNA here is from genome assembly GCA_041567475.1 of Arthrobacter sp. Classification (GTDB taxonomy): domain Bacteria; phylum Actinomycetota; class Actinomycetes; order Actinomycetales; family Micrococcaceae; genus Arthrobacter. The sequence continues at coordinate 2,944 of JBFGBS010000277.1, read as the reverse complement.
CCAGGAACGTGTCGCTGTTATAGAAATTCTTGAAAAACTCGGTGAAGAACGCGTAGCGGTCGGCGGTCACGGCCTCCATGAGTCCGTCGAACACGGACTGCGGGACACCGCCCGGGTTGTCCTCGGCCTGCAGGAGGTACGGCTCCAGCGACCCGAGGAACACCGCTTTCGCCACCCGTGCGGAGCCGTAACGCCCCAGATACCGGCCCACCTCACCCGTGCCCATCGAAAATCCCACCAGCACGGCGTTGTTGAGGTCCAGCGTGGCGAGGAGGGTGTCCAGGTCGGCCGCGAACGTGTCGTAGTCGTAGCCCTCCGTGGGCTTGCTGGACTGGCCGAAGCCGCGGCGGTCGTAGGTGATGACGCGGTAGCCGGCGCCGAGCAGTGCCGTGGTCTGCTTTTCCCAGGACGAGCCGTCCAGCGGGTAGCCGTGGATCAGGACCACCGGCTGCCCGGAGCCGTGATCTTCGTAGTAAAGCTCGACGTCGGTGCTGTTTTCGGTGCCAACCTTGATGTAAGCCATGCCGGCGGTCCTCTCCGTTTGCGTGGGTGGTTTAGCGGATACGGGTCAGTTTGAGAACGCGGGTGCGGGCCGGTGTGTTCCCGCCGGCTACCGCTCGCATACCCCCTGGGGTATAGTGGTTTCAACAATCAACCGAAGGAGACCGGATGTGCCAGGCAGTTGCATGCAGGAAGTGTGGAAAAACAACGTGGGCGGGCTGCGGGCAGCACGTTGACCAGGTCCTGCGCGGCGTCCCGAAGTCGAACCGCTGTGCCGGCCACGAGAAGGAGCCCGGAACCGGCTTCTTCGCCAGGATCTTCGGCCGCAAGTAGGCGCCCGACGCCGGTGCGCGCCCGGCCCCGGGCGCGCACCGGCCCGCTGTTTGGGCTAATGTCCATAAAATGGCAACCGATGATCTTGAGGCAGACTCACCGCGTGGGCCCGGCAGCGAGCCGCGGTGGACGTTCCTCACTAACCATGCCCACGTCCTGCTCACGATCGCCCGCGATCCGCAGATCCGGATACGTGACGTCGCCGCACGGGTGGGCGTAACCGAGCGCGCCGCGCAGAAGATCCTGGCCGACCTCGTGGAGGCCGGCTATATCACCAGGCTCCGTGCCGGCCGGCGCAACAGCTACACCGTCGCCACCGGTCGCCCCCTGCGCCATCCCCTCGACTCCGGCCATGAGCTGGACGAACTCCTCGCAGTGCTGGTGCCGGAATCCGCGCCCCGCCCCGAGGAATAGGCCGCCGCTAGAACTTTTCCGGCCGCAGGACCTCGACGTCGCTCAGGAACAGGATCATGGCGTAATCCGTGTAGTAGTGCTCCTGGAGGTAGGCGGCGATGGTGTCTGCCGTCGCGTCGTCGCACACCACCTCGAGGCGGATGTTGCTGTTCGCCTCCCACCCTGCGCTGCGGACTCCCCGGTGGCCCTTTCCGCGCGCGTCGGTGATGGTGTAGCCGTGGGCGTTCATCCGCTCGATGTCTTTGACCAGGGTGCTCTCCAGCGCCGCTTCGGTCACTACGGTCAGCAATTTTCGTGTGTGGCTTTTCATGGCTCTTATCCTCTCGCGAAAGCGTGGATCCACACCGCAAGGGCGTGGTAGATCGGGATGCCCAGCAGGACGTTGAAGGGGAAGGTGATCCCCAGTGACGCCGCGAGGGACAGGGTGGGGTTGGCTTCCGGTACCGAGATGCGCATGGCCGCCGGGACCGCGATGTAGGACGCGCTCGCGGCCAGCGTCGCCAGCACGGCGGTGCCTCCTACCGAGAGGCCCAGGGCCCAGCCCAGTCCGGTGCCGACGACGGCCGAAAAGAGCGGCATGCCGATTCCGAAGCCGATCAGGAAGATCCCGTATTGGCGCAGGCTGCCCACCTGGGTTGCCGTGATCAGGCCCATCTCCAGCAGGAAGAGGGCGAGGATTCCCTTGAACAGGTCAAAGAACAGGGGCTCGATCGAGGTCAGGCCGTCGGGTCCTGCGATCCAGCCGATCAGCAGGCCTCCGAGAAGCAGCACAATGCCCTTGCCGAGGAAGACTTCATGGGTGATTGACTTCCAGCGGGTCTGCCGCGAGAGTCCGCGGGCCAGGACGATGCCGACGATGATGGCCGGCACCTCCAGGAGGACCAGCAACAGCGGCATGTGTGCCTCGAATGCGACCTGACGACTGCCGAGATAGGCGATCACGACGGCGAAGGTGCCGACGCTGACGGAACCGTAGTGGGCTGCGATGGATGCCGCATCGGCCCGTTTGAAGCGGCCGAGGTAGCGCAGGACGGGAAAAGCGGCCAGGGCGAGGAAGAAGCCCAGCGCCACCACGGCAAGCATCTGGGGCAGCAGGTCCATGAACGGCTGCTTGGCCAGCTCAATGCCGCCCTTGAGGCCGATGGAGAGGAGCAGCACAATGCTGACCAGCTCGTAGACCGCGGCGGGAAGGCGCAGTTCTGACCGCAGTAGCCCGGCCGTGGCGCCGAGCAGGAAGAAGAGAATGATGGGATCGATCACGGGGGTGCTCTCTTGGTCGTGGGGTCCGGCCGGGGGTGGCGCGAAGGCGCTCGTGACCAATAATGCACGCCTTTTGATTCACGATCAAGAATTCGTGTATTACGTTACGTAATAACTTTCCTTAGGCGTCCCGGTCCGCTCGAGGTAGGCGCCGGCGTCGGGCCCCCAGGGCGGGCGGAAGGCGTAAAGACAGGCCAGGCGGACGCGGGTGGCCGCCGCGTAGGCGGCGAACCGCTCCGGACTGACCCCGAGCTGCCCGGCCGCGGCCATGATCTGCCCGTGCGCGAGCCGGTACCGGTGCGGCGTCAGCCGGCGCTGGAGCCGGCGCAAGGCCAGGTGGACGTCGAGGTTGGCCAGGTCCAGGGCAGGCTCGGCGAGGCAACTGCCGTCGAAGTCGACCAGCCCGGGCGGGCCGGACCCGCCGGTGGAGAGTATT
>JBFGBS010000276.1:0-3855 GCA_041567475.1 Arthrobacter sp. | reverse complement strand
TCCCCGTTCCTCACGGAGCTGAATTCCATCGGAGATACGGTTTCGGGGCCCGCGTACACGGTCCTGTCCACAAAATACGACGAAGTCGTCACGCCCTACCAGAGCCAGTTCCTGGCCGGCTCCGCCAAGAAGGTCACCAACATCACCATCCAGGACAAGTGCCCGGCGGATGTCTTCGAACACGACCAGGCGCCCAACGATCCCGTAGTCCAGCAGTTGGTGGCTAACGCGCTGGGCCGGCCGGCCGGCACGCCCGCGGACCCCGCCTACCAGCCCCGCTGCTTCTAGCACCGGCAGCTACGGACGGAGCCCTGGAAGAAAATTATTTCCACCGCCGTAGGGCATCGCCGATCCGCCGGCCCGGCCTCGAACCCTCCCGGGCCGGGACGGACGTCGGCGCTGGTCAGCAGTACTTAAGGCCGTGAAACCGTCGTGCGCGCGCCGGGCGGGCGGGGCCGTCGGCCTCCCCCCGCCCGGCGCCGCGGAAGCGCGGAACAGCCGAAAAGGGCCTTGCCGAGAAAGGTAACGATCCAGTAACGTTGGCGGCTGGCCGTGGCGGTCTGGCCCTATTACTGGGCCCCGGCGCTCCCTCATGCGGGTGCCGTCGGCGCCGTCGTTGTCTGCTCGCTCCAGCCTGTACGGCCGGGGCGCCGGATGAATCTTTCCGCATTTGTCCTCACCCTGGGGGTGGGGGCAAGTACATCAGTCCTATGCCCGGAGGGGTTCCTTGTTCAAGAAAATCGCAATCGTAATGACCATGGGCGCGCTGTCCTTGACAGGCTGCAGCACCGGTCCTGACGCCCAAGGGGCCGCGGCCCCGTCTTCCCCGGCCGAACAGGCCCCCTGGAGCGATGCTGCTGCGGTGGAGTCCTCGGATTCAGGCACCGATGCCGACACCGCCTTGCCCGTCATTGACGACGCCGAGGTCCCGGCCGATGAGTCGGCCGGCGTCGCTGACGAATCTGCCGCTGATGAATTTCCCGTGGAGGGCTCTGCCGCCGAGGGCGCAGCAGTGGAGACCGCACCGGAGACCGGGACCGGATCGGCTGTCGGGGCGGCCGGCGTCGAACTCGACGCTCCGGCTGCCGCACCCGCGGCCGCCCCGGCGGCCGCTCCCGCGCCGGCCGCTCCCCAGGCCGCCGTGGCCGCAACGGGCAACGGCACCCAGGCGGCCACCACTTTCGGCTGGGGCCCGGTTGTTGCCGGTGACGAATTCTCCAACACCGGAGCCCCGGATTCCACGAAGTGGAGTGTCTACAAGGGCTCGGGCCACGCCGGCAAGGGTGTACGGTCCGCCTCGGCCTGGTCCGTCGCCAATGGCGTCGCAACGGTCAGGGGCGACTCGGAAGGCACCACCGGCGGCATGTCGGCAAAGTTTGCCCAGCAGAAGTACGGCCGCTGGGAAGTCCGGATGAAGACCAGTGACCGCGACCCGAAGTACCACCCGGTCGCCATTCTCTGGCCGAACCGCGGCTCGGGCGCAACGAACTGCCCCGAGATCGACTTCGCCGAAGGCAGCACGGACACCAGCACCATGAAGTTCTTCCTGCACTACAAGTGCGGCGGATCGGACTTCCAGACGTCCTCGAAGACCAGCATTGACAGCACCCAGTGGCACAACTATGCCGTCGAGTGGACTCCCGCCGGTATCACCGGATACATCGATGGCGTCAAGACCTTCAGCGACACCAACCCGGCGCACCAGCCCACGGTTGGCATGCACCAGACGCTGCAGCTCGATTGGTTCCCTGATGGCTCGGCCACCAAGCCATCGCAGATGGACGTCGACTGGGTCCGTGTCTACAAGTAGCACCGGCCACGTCTGACCCGGCTCCGGCCGGCGCCTAGAGCATCAGGCTGCATAACGCCTCAGGCTGCCCGCCCCGTGAACTATCCACGGGGCGGGCAGCCTTTTCACAACGCCCTGAATACGGGCTCACAGGCCCCGGGGCCGGGCGACAAGGACGGGGCACGGGGCGTGGCCGATCACCTGGCTGGCGACCGATCCGACGTGCAGCCCCGGGAATCCGCCGTGGCCGCGGGACCCGACGACGACGAGGTCGGCGTCGTGGGCGGCGTCAAGGATCGCCGACGCCGGTGAGTCACTGTGGACAATCACCCCGGTGGCGTCGGCGCCCTCACGTCTGACGATCATCAGGGCTTCGGCCTGGACCGTCTCGGCCACGCGCTCGGGGGAATCCTCGGCCACGATCTGCCCCGCCGCCGTTTCCAGCATGGCCGGATACCACGCCAGCGCGGGCCGGCTCCAGACCGTCACGAGGCGCAGCCGGCCGCCACGCAGGCGGGCTTCCTCCATGGCCAGGTTCAGCGCTGCCTGGGAATGCTCGGATCCGTCGAAACCAACGACGATCCCGAATGAACTATTGCCGGTCATATCCGTGTCCAATCACTAGCCTGCCGAGAGCTTAGGCCTTCGGCGCACGCCGCCGTCAGAGGCCAAAGACAGTAATCCTCCGGCCTTCTCCGGGAAGTCCGTCCTGCGCTCGCGGGGTGGTTCAAAGTGCCGCTCCGGACTTACCGATAAGGGACGAGCCGATCAGGCGGCCCATGCCGGGAACCCGCATCAGCCGGATCGCCGTCCGGCGCATCACGGAAGCCCGCCGGGTCGCCGGGACAAACCAGCTCGCGGCGTCCGCGCCGGCCCGCTGGTGGCCTTCCACCTCTGCCCGCCAGCCCGCCTCGAAGGCGGACAGTGCCCGCGCGACGTCGGGTTCCCGCCGAAGTTGATCCGCCAGCAGGTAGGCGCCGGCCATTGCCAGGGATGCGCCCTGGCCGGCGAGCAGTGAAACGGCCGCGGCCGCGTCGCCGAGCAGGACCACCCTCCCGGTGTGCCATCGCGGCATCCTGATCTGGGCGACCTGGTCATAGTAGAAGTCCTCGGGGCACTCGGCGAGCGCCTGGGGGCAGATCCAGCCCAGTGTGCGGTAGCGGGAACGCAGGAGAGCCCGCGGGTCCGGCGGCAGGGCCGGGTCTCCGGTCCGGTGGACGGCCAGGACTGCGGTTCGGCCGTCGCGCAGCCGGTAGAAGAACATCGATTCGTTCCTGGTATCGGTTGCGGCGACCCGGTCCCCTATCAAGGCACCAAGCTTCTTGTCCCCGACGTAGTAGGCGGCCACGTGGAAGCCCAGGAAGTGGAAGAAGTCTTCCTCAGGACCAAAGACCAATGACCTGACAGCTGAGTGGATTCCGTCTGCCCCGACCAGCAGATCAGCTTCGAGCACGCTGCCGTCGTCGAGGGTTGCCGTTACCCCCTCACCGTCCTGGCCGACGGCGGCGACCGTCCGGCCGTAGTGGACGGCCACTTCCGGCGGAAGCGCTTCGCGGACGGCCTGTTCCAGATCCGGGCGCAGGATGCTGGTGAAATCGCCGTCGACCAGCTTCGAGAACCGCGCGAAGGGCAGGCTGGCACGGGTTCGGCCCCTCGGATCGACGTAGTCCACCTGCGGGATCCGGTATCCGAGGTCGCGGATCCGCGGAATGATGTCCAGCTTCTCGGCTGCCTCCCAGCCCCGTCCGAAGAAGTCGATCATGTAGCCTTGCGGTCGCGGACCCGCCGCGTGGTCCACAACGGTCAACTGCCAGCCGTTCCGGGCCAGGAACGCCGCGGCGGAAAGCCCGCTGATTCCGGCACCAACCACAATTGCCCGCACTGGCAGCCCGCTTCCCGGCACCCCGGTCGAGGATGCCACTTGAACCCGCTAGCCCCGCCGGGATATCCGCGTCTTGCGGTGGAGCGTCCGCACACTGCCGTGGCCTCCGTGGGTCGCCGCGCTCCCGTGGCTTCCATGATGGGCGCGACCCGGCTGGATTCCGTAGCGCCCCGCATGGCTGCCC
>JBFGBS010000275.1:0-3864 GCA_041567475.1 Arthrobacter sp. | reverse complement strand
ACGAACTCCTGCATGACCCCAAGACCACACTCCTCTTCGGCGATGCCAAAGATTCCCTCTCGAAGGTCCTCGGCGCAGTCAAAGCACTCTGACGTGCCGGGCAAGCAACAGCCGGCCCCACCGGTCCCGGCGTGGTCCCTCGGCTCCGGTCAGAACAACGCTGGCTGGCCGGCTGCGGCGGCTTCGGCCCGTGCGGGCGCCGTACCCGTGGCCCGATCCGGGATGCTGCCGGCCGGGTATTGGGCTTCTTCCTGCCGCGGATCATCGGTGCGGTCGTCGTTGGGATCCCGGTGGCTGAAACCGGACGTGTCCGTAAAACCGTGCACGGACTTGAAGTAGCGGACGCGTCCGGCGAGCCAGGCGCGGTATTCCTTGGACGCGTAGGAGCCGCTGCCGTAGAGGCGCCGGTACTTACCCGCCAAGTGTGGATGATGCTTGGCAATCCACTGCATGAACCACTCCCGCGTGCCGGGCTTCAAATACAGCGCACCGGCCGTGACGCCGGTAGCGCCGGCCGCTGCCAGCGAGCCGAACAGGGAGTCCAGGGCGTCGTCGCTGTCTGAGAGCCACGGCAGAATGGGCATCGCCATAACGCCGCACGGCAGTCCGGCCTCGCGCAGGCGGGTCACCAGTTTCAGGCGCGCCCGCGGGCCGGGGGTGCCCGGTTCCACGGCTTCGGAGAGTTCCTCGTTGGTCATGGCCAGCGAGATGCCCACGCCGACGGGGACCTGGGCGGCGGCCTGCTTCAGCAACGGGATGTCCCGGGCCAGGAGGGTGCCCTTGGTCAGGATGGACAGGGGAGTGCCGGAATCGGCCAGGGCCGCGATGATGCCGGGCATGAGCCGGTACCGGCCCTCGGCGCGCTGGTAGGGATCGGTATTGGTGCCGAGGGCCACGTGCTGTCGCGTCCAGGACGGCTTCGCCAGTTCCCTGCGCAGTACCTCGGCGGCGTTGATTTTGACGACCACCTGGCTGTCGAAGTCGAGCCCTGCGTCGAAGTCCAGATACGTGTGGCTTTTGCGGGCGAAGCAGTACACGCAGGCGTGGCTGCAGCCGCGATAAGGATTAATGGTCCATTCAAACGGCATATGTGAGCCGGCAACCACCTTGTTGAGCACCGATTTGGCGGTGACCTCATGGAAGGTGATCCCGGCAAACTCCGGCGTTGTCACGGACCGCACCAGTCCGGCCAGGGGGATGAGGGCGGCGGTGGTCGGGGCCGCCGGGGATTCATCGTCGCCGGCAGCGCCGCCGGATCCGGTTAGTGCCTGCGCGTCCCATCTCATGCCCTCTATTCGAAGATATGTTCGATCATAAGTCAAGGCCGTCGCCGCGACGTGCCCCACTGCACGTCCTTCTCTTGCAGTCGCATGGGTCTGCATGCTCATGGGTCTGCGTGCTCACGGGTCTGCAGGTCTGTGAGATTGCGGGTTGGCCAGCGGTGGTTCAGACGAGTTCCCAGACCACACCGATCGCGGCGCTGATGCCCGCCTCCCCGGCCTCGATGCTGAGTGACTCCGAGGCGGCGACCCGCTGCATGGCCGCCACGGGGACGGGCGGCTGGATGCCGGACTGCTGGGTGACGGAGAGGACTTTGCCCAGGCTGGCCCCGGCGAGGGCCGCGTACTGCTGTGCCGTCGCCAGGGCGTCGTTCCATGCCGCCTCGCGGGCCCTGGCCTCAACGGCGGAGGCGTCGGCGAAGCCGAGTGTCAGCCCTTGGAGCCGGACGTCGTCGCCACCGACCGTGACGGCGGCCGCGATGATGTCCGCGGACGCCGCCAACGCACGGATCCGGACGTTGAGCATGCTGGAGGCGAGATAGCCGGAGACGCTCTGGCCGTTCCCCTCGTGCCAGCTGACTTCGGCCCGGACATTGAGGCCGGAGGTGGTGATGTCCCGGTCAGTGACGCCGCGGTCCCGGAGCGCGGCGGTGACAGCCGTGGCGGCCCTGCCGGCGTCGCCGTATGCCCCCGCCACGTCGCCGCGTCGGCACTCGACGCCGACAGTGAGGGTCAGCAGATCCGGTGCGGCTTCGGCGCTGCCGGATCCGCTGACGGAGATGGTCCTGGAGTTCTCAGTCATGTCACACCTTTTTGTGGTCGGGGGTGGACGGGCCCGCCTGGCGGGTCCCCGGCTTCCCGGCCCGCACGCCCGGCTCCGGATAACCGCCCGCGCGCAGGCCGGCGTGCCGTTCAAAAATGTTGCCGGTTCCGGGGTTGCCCGTCCGCCATAGCGACCAGGCGGCGGCCAGGAAGTACAGGGGCAGGAACGGGACTCCGAGGCACCAGGCGTATTGCGTGCTGTGCCGGGCTTCATGGCCCAGCAGTACCGGATCCGCCAGGGCCTCTGCCCGGCTCGCGCGGAACAGCACAACATTGCCCACGGTAAAGGCCCGGGCCACGGGGAGCTTGAACCGGTAGCGGCATGCAATCAGTAGCCCGTCCGGCCCGGAGCCCACGGGGCTGCCGGCGACGGCGGCCAGCAGCAACCCCAGCAGGGTTGAACCATTCGCGGCGTTGGCGATCTGCCGCAGCCGTTGCCCGGGCGTCATGAGGCCATGCTAGCGGGTGGGCATGAAGCTGCGTTGCCGCCCGGGCAGTACGAGCATCGTGGGTAGCTGCAGGCGCGTACTCGTTCGGGCAGCGGGACGCCTTCTACTAGACTGGAGGGGAGCGTCCGCCGGAGGGATTTCGGCGGGCACAGCCCTATGCCGATGATCCGCGCCCATGCCCCGTGCTGTGCCGGTGCCGTCGGCGTGACCCGACTCGGAGCTAAGAACAGTAGATGACTGACACTTTGCCGGGCGCTGGCATCCCGAACCCTCTGGATGAAGCCGCCATTACTGCCGCCGTAGACCAGGCCGTCGCCGCCATTGCCGCGGCTGCCACGCTCGATGAACTCAAGGCCGTGCGTCTGGCGCACACCGGCGAGAAATCAGCGCTGAGCCTTGCCAACCGTGAGATCGGCGGGTTGCCGAAGGACCAGAAGGCCGCCGCCGGAAAGCTGATGGGTGCCTCCCGCGGACGCGTCAACAAAGCGCTCGCGGACCGCACGGCGGAGCTGGAAGCCGAAAATGACGCCCGGATCCTGCTCGAAGAGACCGTGGACGTCACGGCGGGCCCCCGCCGGCGGAGGGCCGGCGCCCGCCACCCGCTGTCCACCCTGCAGGACCGCGTCGCGGACATCTTTATCGGCATGGGCTGGGAAATCGCCGAAGGACCCGAGGTCGAATCCGAGTGGTTCAACTTCGACGCGCTGAACTTCAAGCCGGACCACCCCGCCCGGGACATGCAGGACACGTTCTTCGTGGAGCCGCCCGAAGCGCACCTGCTGATGCGCACCCACACCTCGCCGGTCCAGGTCCGCTCCATGCTGGAGCGTGAACTGCCCATCTACGTGCTGTGCCCGGGCAAGGTGTTCCGCACCGACGAACTCGACGCCACGCACACCCCGGTGTTCCACCAGTTCGAAGGCCTGGCCATCGACAAGCACCTGAGCATGGCGGACCTCCGCGGAACCCTGGAGCACTTCGCCCGGCAGATGTTCGGCGACGACGCCCAGATCCGGCTGCGCCCGAACTATTTCCCGTTCACCGAGCCGTCCGCCGAGCTGGACATCTGGCACCCGGGCGCCAAGGGCGGCCCGCGCTGGATCGAATGGGGCGGCTGCGGCATGGTCAACCCCAACGTGCTCCGCGCTGCGGGTATCGATCCGGACATCTATTCAGGTTTTGCCTTCGGCATGGGCATCGAGCGCACGCTCATGTTCCGCAACGAGGTCGGCGACATGCGCGACATGATCGAAGGCGATGTACGTTTCAGCGAGCACTTCGGGATGGAGATCTAAGAATGCGTATCCCCCTTT
>JBFGBS010000274.1:0-3866 GCA_041567475.1 Arthrobacter sp. | reverse complement strand
CTGGGCCTGGTCCTGCTCGAGGGCCTCACCGGGAAAATGGCTTACCCCGGTGCGCCGCTGCAGGCCGCCGTCGCGCGGCTGCTCCGCGACCCGGATGTTCCCGAAGAGCTCTCGCCGATGTGGGCGACGCTGCTGACCTCCATGCTGGCGCGCGATCCGGCGGCCCGCCCGGACGCCCGGGAAGTGTGTTTGGCGCTGCGTCAGGAAATTGTCAACAGCACCGGCCGCCACCGGCTCGATCCGGCCGCCGCGGCAGCCGAGGAGGACGGGCGGATGAACGCCGTCGAACGCTACCGCATCCTTGACACCAACGCCGAAGGGAATTTTGACCGCGTCACCGCCCTGGCGGCCAAAATGTTCTCCGTCCCGGTAGCCATCGTCAGCATCGTGGACAAGGACAGGATCTGGTTCAAATCCCACCACGGCACCGATGTCACCCAGATCGACAAGGATCCGGGCCTGTGTTCCTCGGCGATCCTGCAGGACGATGTTTGGGTCATCCAGGACGCCGCCTCGGATCCGCGGTCCGTGATCAACCCCATGGTCACCGGCGAGTTCGGACTGCGGTTCTACGCCGGCGTGCCGCTGCGGACTCCCGACGGCCACAGCCTCGGCACGTTGTGCATCCTGGACCGCACGCCCCGCTCGTTCAGCGCGGAGGAGGCCGGCATGCTCACGGATCTCGCCGCCATCGTTATGAACGATCTTGAAATGCGGCGCCAGGGCCTGGAGGCCGTCGCCTCCTAGCACCGGCCGGCCCTAACGTTTGCCGGCGCGGAGTGCCAGTTCGAGCTCGAACCGGGCCCGGGGGTCCTCTAGGGTATCCCCGAACAGCTCACGCAGCTGCGCTGCCCGGTACCCCACCGTCTGCGGGTGGATGCCCAGCTCGGCGGCCACCGGAGCGCGCTGGCCCCAATGCCGCAGCCAGGCCAGCAGGGTCTCTGCCAGCCGTTCGCGCTGCCCGGGGCGCAGGCTGTCCAACGGCGCCAGCCGCCGGTTCGCCAGTTCGGCAATCGCGGACGGCTCGGCGCCCAGGACAATCTCGGCGAGGTGTTCATCGGCCCAGATGGGAGGGTCCTCGGGACCATCCCGGGGTTCCAGGACAGACGCGGCCAGGACGGCCAGGCGCAGGGACTCGGGCACCTTCTCCCAGCCGCCGGCAGGCCCGATCGAGGCGCCGCGGCCGCGAAGCGCCTTGTCCAGCTCCGCCCGCGCCGACGGGGAGGTCCGGGCCGGAACAAGGGCGACAGCGTCGGTTTCGCGCTCAATGACAAGCGTCCCGGGACCCAAACGCAGCCGGAGCCCCGCCGCGCGGTCGACCGGCAGGGTCACCACGGTCATGACCTGCGGAAGCGCCCAGTCGGCCAAGGCCGCCGTCTGGCGCAGGGCGGCCTCGTCGGCCTGGCCCAACAGGAGCAGATCGAGTAGCCCGGTGCGGCGCCGGTCCACCGCGCCGGCCCGCTCGGACTGTTCGAAGGCGTAGGCCTCGGCGCTGACGGCCGAAAGCTCATCGATGTAGGCGAGGATCGATTCGCCCAGGTCCACCACCACGCTCTGGCCGAGGTGGTTGTCCACGGATACCCGGGACATTTCCCGGAACGTGACCCGGGCGCCCATCCGGTAGGCGCTCAGCAGGGCGTCCATGCTCCGCCCCTGCCGGAACTCGCCGCTGCCAAGACCGGCGACCAGCCGCCGGCTCTCCTCGGACAGGGCCGGCAGGCGGGTCCCGGGCAGCTGCAGGAAACGGTCGAGCGCGGCGGCCACGCCGCGGCGCAGGCCGTGCCCGAACCGTCCCTCAATGGGGCGGGCGTAGGAGGGCACCAGCTGGGGCACCGCTTCAATGATGGCCTCGACGATGCCGGGCATCCGCGGCCGCAAGATGTCGCTGACCTCACGGGGCAGCGCCAGCCACGGCGGTTCGGGGCTGGACGGGGAGGGTTCGCCGTTGGCAGTGTAAGTCATCGAAAATCCACTAAGTTGTTCCGTCCGGATAGTTTCTGCGACACGATCGTATGTCCTGAGTGAAGAATTATGACCCATACTGACATACGATTAATGCATGATCCGGCTCCGTAAGCTGGCGCGTGCCGCATCTCTACTGACCACCCCGTTAGCTCCAGAAGACATTCTGTCGCTATTCAATCCTGTGTTTTCGTCCCGCCAACTGCGCGGCGTAGTCACCTTGGTGGTTCCAGAAACGGCAGACTCCGCCACAATCTTCTTCCGCCCTGGCCGCGGCTGGCAGGCACACCTTGCCGGCCAGTGGGCCCGTATCGGCGTCGAGCTCGACGGGGTCCGCCACTGGCGTTCCTACTCCCTGAGCGCTCCCGCCGGCGAGGACCCCGCCATCACCGTGACTGCCATGGGTGCGGTCTCCGGGGCGCTGGTGCGCGACACCAAGCCCGGGGACGTGCTCTTCCTGGCTCCGCCGCAGGGCGACTTCGTCCTGCCGGAACACCCGCGGCCGCTGCTGATGCTCACCGCAGGCAGCGGCATCACTCCGGTGATGTCAATGATCCGCACACTCGTGCCGCACCGGCCCGACGCCGACGTGGTGCTTATCCACACCGCCCGCACCGCGCCGGACGCTATCTTCCGTGAGGAACTTGCCGAACTCGCGGACCAGTTCCCCAACTTCCGCGTCACCCACTGGTTCTCGGGGGAGCGCGGGCGGCTGGACTTCGGCACCGGCGCCGATCTGGACCGGCTGTGCCCGGACTGGCGCGACCGCGCCGCCTACGCCTGCGGCCCGGAAGACTTCCTCGACGACGCCGAAGCGCTCTGGGAGACCGAAGCCGCCGACGCCGGCCCCGAGACCACACCGCACGGCACCCTCACCATCGAACGGTTCAGCACGAGCCTGGCCGGCGGAGCAGGGCACGACGGCGGACTGGTCACCTTCGAAGCCTCCGACCGTGAGGTCGACGCTGACGGAGACACCCCCCTGCTGGACGTCGGCGAGGACGCGGGCGTCCTGATGCCCAGCGGCTGCCGGATGGGGATCTGCCACAGCTGCCTGATTCCGCTCCGGGCGGGCCAGGTACGGGACCTCCGCAGCGGCGAGGTCCACGGCGAGCCCGGACAACTTATCCAAACATGTGTGTCGGCAGCCGCCGGCCCCGTAAACCTCGACCTTTGAGGAGCACCACCGCATGACAATAGTTACCACCAAGCCGGAAATCTCCGACGACGGCGCCGCGCTCGACGCCGCTCCCCGGGTCGCAGCAGCCACCACCGCGAAGAAGCGGCCCGGTGCGCTGGCCGAAACGGGCAGCCCGCTTGTCCGGCCGCCCGCAGCCGCGCACCTCTCGGACGAGCAGGTCGCAGAGCTGGGCCGTGAGCTGGACGCCATCAAGGACGAGATCCTCGGCAAGCGCGGGGCGGCCGACGCCGCCTACATCCGCCGGATGATCAAGATCCAGCGCGGATTGGAAATTTCCGGCCGTGCGCTGTTGCTGGTGAGCAAGAAGAAGCCGGCCTGGTTCGCCGGCACCACGCTGCTGAGCTTTGCCAAGATCCTGGAAAACATGGAACTTGGCCACAACATCCTGCACGGCCAGTGGGACTGGATGCGGGACCCGGATATCCACTCCACCACGTGGGAATGGGACTTCGTCACGCCGGCACGGGCCTGGCAGCACACCCATAACGACCTGCATCACCGCTGGACCAACGTTGTCGGCAAGGACAATGACATCGGCTACAACCTGCTCCGGATGGATCCGCAGCAGGAGTGGAAGCCCTTCAACCTGGGCAACCCGCTCTACAACGCCCTGCTGGCACCAATCTTCGAGTGGGGCATCGCGATTTACGACCTCGAACTTGAAGACTACAAGCAGGGGAAGAAGTCCAAGGAAGCGCTGACG
>JBFGBS010000273.1:0-3866 GCA_041567475.1 Arthrobacter sp. | reverse complement strand
CTGGCCGAACTCGTGTCCCACTCGCCGCGCTCCATCTCCAAGCTCGCGGTCGTGATCGACGTGCGCAGCAAGGACCTCTTCGCTGACATCCGGACGGCCCTGCGGGCCCTGGCGGCGTCCGGGGTCACGTTCCGGGTCCTCTTCCTGGACGCCGGCGACAACGTGCTGGTCCGCCGCTTCGAGCAGGGCCGGCGGCCGCACCCCCTCCAGGGCGGAGGCAGGATCCTGGACGGCATCGCCGCCGAACGCGAACTCCTGCGCGAACTCAAGGAATCCTCCGACATCGTGCTGGACACCACGTCGCTGAACGTCCACGGACTGGCAACGGCCATCACCGAGCTGTTCAGCGAAACCGGTCCGGTGGCGCTGCGGCTGAACGTGATGAGTTTCGGGTTCAAGTACGGGCTCCCCGTGGACGCCAACTTCGTGGCCGATGCGCGCTTCATCCCCAACCCGCACTGGGTTCCGGCCCTCCGTCCGCACACCGGGATGGACAAGGACGTAAGCGACTACGTCATGGAAGCCGAGGGCGTCAGCAATTTCGTGGAACGCTACGTCCTGGCCCTCGAACCCGTCCTGGACGGCTACCGCCGGGAAAACAAGCACTACGCAACCATCGCCGTCGGCTGCACCGGCGGTAAGCACCGGTCGGTGGCCGTGGCCGTGGAGCTCTCCCGCCGGCTGGCACAGTACCCCCGGGTCACCGTCACCACCACGCACCGGGACCTGGGCCGGGAATAATGGCGCTCCTCACCGGACCCCTGCCGCTGATATCGCCTAACAGCGCGGCGTTCGCGAGCCAGCAGGACAAGGGCCCGTCCGTCGTCGCGCTCGGCGGCGGACACGGCCTGTCCGCCTCGCTGTCCGCGCTCCGGCTGCTGACCTCGGAGCTGACCGCCATTGTCACGGTCGCCGACGACGGCGGCTCCTCGGGCCGGCTCCGGAAGGAATACGGGGTCCTGCCGCCGGGGGATCTGCGGATGGCGCTGTCCGCGCTCTGCGATGACACCGACTGGGGCCGGACCTGGCGCGATGTCATGCAGCACCGTTTTGAGCCCGGGAAGGGACCCGGCGGCTCCCTCGACGCGCACGCCATGGGAAACCTCCTGATCGTGACGCTGTGGGAGCTCCTGGGCGATACCGTGGCCGGCCTGAAATGGGCCGGGGCCCTGCTGGGCGCCCGCGGCGAAGTCCTGCCCATGTCCAGCGTGCCGTTGACCATCGAGGGGCAGGTCCGCGTCACGGCGCCGGACGGAACCTCTGCGCTGCAGACCGTGACCGGGCAGGCGGAATGCGCCGTCGCCGGATCCCTGGAGCATGTCCGCCTCCTGCCGGAGGATGCGCCGGCCTGCCTGGAGGCCCTGACCGCGATCGAGTTCGCCGACTGGGTGGTCCTGGGGCCGGGGTCCTGGTACACCTCCGTGCTGCCGCACCTGCTGCTGCCCGAAATGCAGGAAGCGCTCTGCAATACGGCCGCCCGGCGGTGCCTGACGATGAACCTCGACATGGAAACCAAGGAAACGGCGGGCATGAGCGCCGCGGATCACCTACTTGTGCTCCGCGAGTACGCCCCCGGCTTCACGATCGACGTCGTCCTGGCCGACCCGGCGTCGGTCCATGACCTTCCTGCCTTCGAACGCGCCGCCGGGATGCTCGGGGCCGAGGTTGTCTTGGGTAAAGTAGGGGCGTCCGGTCGCCGGTCGGTCCACGACCCATTGCGTCTGGCTACGGCGTACCACGACATCTTTGGGAATAGTTAGGAAGCGTGCCATGGCACTGACAGCATCAGTCAAGGAAGAACTTTCCCGTCTGGATATCAAAAAGTCTTCGGTCCGCAAGGCGGAAGTGTCGGCCATGCTGCGCTTCGCCGGCGGACTGCACATCATTTCCGGCCGGATCGTGATCGAGGCCGAAGTTGACCTCGCTTCGACCGCGCGCCGGCTGCGCGCCGCCATCGCCGAGGTCTACGGCCACCAGAGCGAGATCATTGTGGTCTCCGGCGGAGGACTGCGCCGGGGCAGCCGCTACGTCGTGCGCGTGGTCCGCGACGGCGAAGCCCTCGCCCGCCAGACCGGGCTGCTCGACGCCCGCGGCAGGCCCGTCCGCGGGTTGCCCTCGGTGGTTGTCAATGGATCCGCGGCCGACGCCGAGGCCGTCTGGCGGGGCGCGTTCCTCGTGCACGGCTCCCTGACGGAACCCGGGCGGTCCTCTGCCATGGAGGTCACGTGCCCCGGTCCGGAATCAGCCCTCGCCCTCGTCGGCGCGGCCCGCCGGCTCGGCATCCAGGCCAAGGCCCGGGAAGTCCGGGGCATCGACCGGGTCGTCATCCGGGACGGTGACACCATCGCGGCACTGCTGACCCGGATGGGCGCCCACGACGCGTTGATGGTCTGGGAAGAACGCCGCATGCGCAAGGAAGTCCGGGCCACCGCCAATCGGCTCGCGAACTTCGATGACGCCAACCTGCGCCGCTCCGCCCAGGCCGCCGTCGCGGCCGGAGCCCGCGTGGACCGTGCCCTGGAAATCCTGGGCGACGACGTCCCGGACCACCTCAAATACGCCGGCGAACTCCGGGTTGCCCACAAACAGGCAAGCCTGGACGAACTGGGCCGGCTGGCTGATCCCGCCATGACCAAGGACGCCATCGCCGGCCGGATCCGCCGGTTGCTGGCGATGGCGGACAAGCGGGCCGTGGACCTCGGGATCCCCGGCACGGAGGCCAACGTCACCCCGGACATGCTGGACGATTAGCCCCGCGCCGGTGCCCGGAACCCGGTAGGCTCCCAACGAGGGAAATACCCCGGCCGCGCCGCGGGTTACTCCCACCGGACACTTCTGCAGGGTTCCCGTAATCTTCCGGGTGCTTAGCCACCCGGATGCATAATCCGAGAAGTACCAAACCGGACATCCCGTCCACGACATTGGAGGATTTTGTGACCGAGTACGTTTTGCCTGAACTCAGCTACGACTATGCGGCGCTGGAGCCCAACATCTCCGCCCGCATCATGGAACTGCACCACAGCAAGCACCACGCGGCCTACGTCGCCGGGGCCAACAACGCGCTGGCCCAGCTGGCGGAAGCCCGCGACAAGGGCGATTTCGCCAACATCAACCGTCTCTCCAAGGACCTTGCGTTCCACACGGGCGGCCACGTCAACCACTCGGTGTTCTGGAACAACCTGTCCCCGGACGGCGGCGACAAGCCCGAGGGCGAACTCGCGGCAGCCATCGAGGACGCCTTCGGCTCCTTCGATGCGTTCCGTGCCCAGTTCAGCGCGGCGGCTTTGGCCCTGCAGGGTTCCGGGTGGGCGTTCCTGGCCTACGAGCCGATCGGCGGGAACCTCGTCATCGAACAGCTCTACGACCAGCAGGGCAACGTTGCACTCGGCACCACCCCGCTGCTGATGCTGGACATGTGGGAGCACGCCTTCTACCTGGACTACGTCAACGTCAAGGCCGACTACGTCAAGGCCTTCTGGAACATCGTGAACTGGGCGGATGTCGCCCAGCGTTTCGACGGTGCCCGCAGGAACGCCACGGGCCTCATCACGCTCTAGTGTGACCCGGGCGACCCCCGGACGTAACAAAGTTCACAACCCGCCGCATCTTGGCCGGATTGTGGACGGTCCGCCTCCGCAGTTGCGGGGGCGGACCTAGTTAAACGTAAGATGGGTCACGGGAGGCGGCTAGCCTTCAGCAATGTCGCTGGTCGTCCTCCGATCTGGTAATCATCTCTGCCCAATGGCGTGCGGGATCTGTTAGTTGGCTTGAACGCCTGACTCAACTAGTCGTGCTTGCACAAGCACCAAGGAGACTGAAAACGTGACGACACGTATTGGTATCAACGGCTTCGGCCGTATTGGCCG
>JBFGBS010000272.1:0-3877 GCA_041567475.1 Arthrobacter sp. | reverse complement strand
GATGAGCCGGTGGAACCGCTCATCGGCTTCCAGGTAGTCGCGGAATTCGGCAAACGAGGGCCCCCGCGGCGCCGTCCTGAGGTCGGCGACGGCCCGCTCCAGCTCGGAAAGGTTCTCCGGCGTCTGCCGGGCGCAGGCCAGGCGGGCATTGACGGGCTCAATGGCGAGCCGCGCTTCCATGAGTTCGGCGAAGTCCTCCCGGGTGAAGACCGGCGCCACCCGGTAGCCCTTGAGCGCGACGCGGCGCACCATGCCGGTATGTTCGAGCCGGGCCAGCGCCTCCCGCACCGGGGTGGGGGAAACGTCGAGTTCCCGCGCGGTTCCGTCAATGCTCACCACGGCCCCGGGCTCCAGCCGGCCGTCCATCAGCGACGCCAGCAGCTCTTCATAGACGTGGTCCGCGAGGACCTGGCGGCTGACGGTCCGGCCTGCCGGGGAAGCTGGTTTCATGAACAGAATCCTATAGGACCACTCCTCCGGGGCAGGATGGAAGAGGGTCCCGCTGCCCCGATTCCCAAAAACTCACCGGCCCCCTTCGGGACGCCGGGCCGCTTGAGGCTGCATATATAGTCGGACGATGGAGCAGCGAAAATTAGGCAAGACAGGGCGTTCGGTCTCTGTGGTGGGTCTCGGTACATGGCAGTTGGGCGCCGACTGGGGCAGTGTGGACCAGGCCGAGGCAGGCCGGATTCTGGCCGCCGCGGTGGACGCCGGAGTGACGTTCTTTGATACTGCGGACGTCTACGGCGACGGGCGGAGCGAGCAGACCATCGGGGCCTACCTCGCCGCCAACCCCGGCCTGGACATCACGGTAGCCACCAAGATGGGCCGCCGCGTGGACCAGCAGCCGGAAAACTACACCCTGGCCAATTTCCGCCAGTGGGTGGACCGTTCGCGGCGGAACCTGCAGACCGACTGCCTGGACCTGGTGCAGCTGCACTGCCCGCCGAGTCCCGTCTACAGCCGCCCGGAAGTCTACGATGCGCTGGACACCCTGGTCAGCGAAGGCGCCATCCGGAACTACGGCGTCAGCGTCGAACGCACGGACGAGGCGCTGGAGGCCATCAGCCACGAGGGCACCGCCACCGTGCAGATCATCCTGAACGCCTTCCGGCTCAAGCCGCTCGAGGAGGTCCTCCCCGCCGCGCAGGCCGCCGGCGTCGGGATCATCGCCCGGGTCCCGCTGGCCTCCGGGCTGCTGTCCGGAAAATACTCCCGGGATACCTCCTTCGCCGCGGACGATCATCGCAACTACAACCGCAACGGTGCGGCCTTCGACGTCGGCGAGACCTTCTCCGGCGTCGACTTCGAACAGGGGCTGCAGGCCGTTGCGGAGTTCGGCAAGCTCGTCCCGGCCGGGGCCACTATGGCCCAGGCCGCCATCGCCTGGATCGCAGCCCAGGACGGGGTCAGCACCGTTATCCCCGGGGCCAGGAACCAGGATCAGGCCCGGTCCAACGCGGCCGCAGCCGCGGTGGTCCCGTCAGCCGGACCGGACTTCAGCGCCGGCGTGCGGGACATCTATGACCGGTACTTCCGCGAGGCCGTTCACCCGCGCTGGTAGTCCCGGGGCGGGGCGGTGGATTCCCGGACGACGAGGCGCGTGACGAGCTCCACCCGCCGGGAATCCAGCACCTCCCCGCGCATCTGGCGCAGGATGAACCGCAGCGCGGCCCGGCCCATCTCCTGCAGCGGCTGGGTCACGGAAGTCAGGGCGGGTACTGACTCCTCGGCCTGGTACGTGCCGTCGAATCCCACCAGGCTCATGTCCTCGGGGACCTTGATGTTCTGCCGGCGCGCCTCGGCGAGGACGCCCAGGGCGATGCTGTCGCTCGCGGCGAAGATGGCCGTCGGCTGCTGCTTGAGCTGGAGCAGGGCCTTCATGCCGTTGGCGCCGTGCTCGGACCGGAAGTGGCCGGAGATGATGTACTGGTCCTCGACCGGGACTCCCTCCGCCCTCAGGGCGGCCATGTACCCGTGCAGTCGCGCCTGGTTGCATTCGGCGGCGTCGGGCCCGCCGATGTAGGCGATCCTCCGGTGGCCCAGCTCCAGCAGGTGCGAGGTGGCATCCTTGCCGCCGGCCCAGTTGGTGGTGCCGACACTAACCACATCCCCCGGCGGCGGATTGAGCGGGTCGATCACCACCACAGGGATTCCGCGGCGGTGGAAGGCGTCCAGGTGCGCGGCGCCGAAGGCCGAGGTCACCACGATCATCCCGCAGCGGCCTTCGTCGATGATCCGCTGCGCGCGCTGCTCCGCCGTCAGCGTCGAGGCGCCCTGCTTGCCAGTCACGTTGAGCAGCACCTCGATGTCGGATTCTGCCGCGTACTCCAGGACGCCGTTGAGCACTTCAACGGCATAGGCCGAGTTCAGCGAGTCGAAGACGATTTCCACGGCCTGCCGGCCGGAGACGTTCTTGCGTTGCTGCAGCGGCGACTTGTACCCGGTCCGCGCGAGCACCGTCAGGACCTTGGCCCTGGTGTCGGCGGAGACGTCGTCGCGGCCGTTGATAACCTTTGACACTGTCGGCGCGGAAACGCCGGCCTCACGGGCAACGGCGGCCAGCGTCAGCTTTTCCTGGTGTTCCACGGCGGACATTCGGCTCCTCATGTTTTCGAAATATTTCGCTGTGATTAGCTTGGGGTGCTTTTGTCGGAACGTCAACCCGCAAGCGAACAAACATGTGAGCCCTCTCACTAAAAAGGCTTGACGGTCCCCTCATGCGCCGCTAGCTTTGTCTAAACAGATCGCAAGTTTTAGCGAAATATTTCGAAAACTTTGGTTTGACTAGTTTGACCGACCACTTCACCGGCAGTGCTGCCTGATCCAAAGGCCGGACTTCCGAACACACAACGGGCCATCAGAGTCGAGCCCGAAGGATGAATGGAATGCAAATGACTAATCGTAAACTGCGCTCAGCCGCAATGGCCCTCTCCGCCGCAGCGTTGTCGCTCTCCCTCGCCGCCTGCGGCTCCAGCGGCCCGGCGGGAACCGCCGCCAGCGCCGACTCGGCCACCATGTGGGGCCTCACCGGCGGCAACCAGCCCGTGATGCAGCAATCGGTGGATGCCTGGAACGCCGCGCATCCGAACGAGACCATCAAGATCGACTTCTTCGCGAACGATGCCTACAAGACCAAGGTCCGCACCGCCGTCGGCGCCGGCCAGGGACCCACCTTCATTTACGGGTGGGGCGGCGGCGTCCTGAAGTCCTACGTGGACGCGGGCCAGGTGACCGACCTGACGGACTTCCTCAAGGAAAACCCCGACGTCGCGGACCGTTACCTGCCCTCCATCCTGGAGAACGGCGAGATCGACGGCAAGATGTACGCGGTGCCGAACAACAACGTCCAGCCGATCATCCTGTACTACAACAAGGAAGTCTTCGAAAAGATCGGTGCCCAGCCGCCCAGGACGTGGGATGAGCTCATGGCGCTGGTACCCAAGTTCAAAGAAGCCGGCGTGGCACCGTTCTCCCTGGGCGGCCAGTCCAAGTGGCCGGACCTGATGTGGCTCGAGTACCTGGTCGAGCGGATCGGCGGCCCGGAGGTCTTCGCCAACATTGCAGCGAACAAGCCCGGCGCCTGGTCCGACCCGGCCGTGAAGGAGGCCCTCACCAAGATCCAGGACCTCGTGGACGCGGGCGGATTCATCAACGGATTCTCCTCTATCGCCGCGGACAGCAACGCCGACCAGGCGCTGATGTACACCGGGAAGACCGCCATGGTCCTGCAGGGCGGCTGGATCTACCAGAGCATGAAGAAGGACGCCGCGGACTTCGTCTCCAGCGGCAAGCTTGGCTTCACCACGTTCCCGACCGTTGCCGGCGGCAAGGGAGACCCCGCGAACGTGGTGGGCAACCCCTCCAACTTCTGGTC
>JBFGBS010000271.1:0-3882 GCA_041567475.1 Arthrobacter sp. | reverse complement strand
TGTGCCGCCGCAGTGCCTGCAGTCCCAGACGCCCGGGATCTGTTCCTCGGGGAGCCGGGCAAATACCAGGCGGGTTTCGTGGCCTTTCGCGCAGACGTAGGAGACACAGATGCGGGGCTGGCCGGCCCCGGTGCCGTCGCGCGGCTCATGCCGTGGCGACGCCCCTTCGATGGCACCTACGCGGATGCCCCTGAACCCGGACGCAGAATGCAGCATCGGCAACTCCTGACTACTCGACTGGTGGAATGATGCCTGCCAACAGCCACAGTGTAGTTCGTAAGTTCCCGATGCTGCAGTGCCATCGTGGTCCAGAAATTAAATTATGCGCCTAATGCCTAGGAATCGAGGCCGGTGTTGAACCTCATAAGCAGCCCCAGGCCGACGATGACAAGGGCCCAGGTGATGCCGAGGATGACCGTGAAGCGGTTAAGGTTCCGCTCAGCAACACCCGAGGAGCTCAGACCCGAGCTCATGCCGCCGCCGAACATGTCGGACATACCTCCGCCGCGTCCCTTATGAAGCAGGATGAGCAGCGTCAGCAGAAGGCTGGTGATGCCCAGGAGGACCTGCAGAATGACATGAAGAACGTCCACGACGGCCTTTCAGAAGATATGGATTACGGGGCGACGCCTGTGCTGGACTAATCCGTCACGAGGTGGCTCTCGAACCTGACAATATTAGCAAACTCAGCGGCATCCAGGCTGGCACCGCCCACAAGCAGGCCATCGACGTCGCGTTCCTTCAGGATGGAGGCCGCATTGTTTGCCTTGACCGACCCGCCGTACAGGAGGCGCGTCTTGGCAGCGGTGTCCGCGCCGAACAGGGTGGCGAGCTCGGCCCGGATCGCGGCGCACATTTCCTGTGCGTCCTCGGGTCCGGCAACTTCGCCGGTGCCGATGGCCCAGACGGGTTCGTAGGCGACGACGAGTTCGGCGGCCTGTTCAGCGGTGAGACCTTCGACGTCGGCGCGGAGCTGGGCCAGGGTGTGGTCCACATGCGTGCCCGCCTGCCGGATTTCCAGGCCTTCGCCGACGCAGAGCACCGGGGTGAGGCCGTGGCGGAAAGCGGCCTGCACCTTGGCGTTCAGGACTTCGTCGGATTCGTTGTGGATGGTGCGGCGTTCGCTGTGCCCGACAAGGACGTAGCTGCAGCCGAGCTTGGCGAGGAACTGGCCGGAGATGTCCCCGGTGTAGGCGCCCGAGTCGGCCGGAGACAGGTCCTGGCCGCCGTAGACGACCTCAAGCTCGTCGCCCTGGACGAGGGTCTGGACGCCGCGGAGATCCGTGAACGGCGGGAAGACTGCGACCTCCGCCCGGCTGTAGTCGTGCTTGGCATCGGTCAAAGTCCACGCCAGCTTCTGCAGGAGGGTGATGCCCTGGACGTGGTCCATGTTCATCTTCCAGTTGCCTGCGATGAAAGGCGTGCGGTCAAAGTTACCGTTGGTTGACGTAGTCACGTGATCTCCAAAAATGCTTGTTGAATGGACAGCAGGCAGGGTGCCCGTTTCCTTGCGGAGGGCACCCTGCCTTGGGCGTGCTTAGCGGTCCAGGACGCTCAGGCCGGGAAGTTCCTTGCCTTCAAGGTACTCAAGGCTGGCGCCGCCGCCGGTGGAAATGTGGCCGAACTGGTCATCGGCAAAGCCGAGGGTCCGGACCGCGGCGGCGGAGTCGCCGCCGCCAACAACGGTGAACGCCTCGGTTTCGGTCAGCGCCTGGGCAATCGCCCGGGTGCCGCCGGCAAACGCGGCGAATTCGAAGACACCCATGGGGCCGTTCCAGAAGACCGTCCGGGCGCCCTTGATCTCTTCGGCGAATGCAGCCGCCGAATCCGGGCCGATGTCCAGGCCGATGCCCTCGGAGCCGAAACTGCTCGACTCGATGGCGTCTGCTGCGACGGTCTCGTGTTCGGCGTCGGCGGCGAACTTCGCCGCCACAACGACGTCCGTGGGCACTACAAATGCGGTGCCCGCGTCGGCCGCACGCTTCAGGTAGTCCTGGACGACCGGAATCTGGTCTTCTTCCAACAGGCTTCCGGCGACCTTGTGCCCTGCCGCGGCGAGGAACGTGAACAGCATGCCGCCGCCCACCAGGATCGTGTCCGCCTTGCCGATCAGGTTGTCGATCACGGCGAGCTTGTCAGAGACCTTGGAACCGCCGAGGACAACCACGTAGGGGCGCTGGGTGTCGGTGGTGAGCTTGCGCAGCACCTCCACTTCTGTGCGGACCAGGTCGCCCTGGTAGGACGGCAGCCGGGTGGCGACGTCGTAGACGCTTGCGTGCTTGCGGTGCACGGCTCCGAACGCGTCATCGACGAAGGCGCCGTTGTCCCCGGTGAGCGCAACGAGCTCGTCCGCGAAGGCGCCGCGTTTTGCGTCGTCCTTGGACGTCTCGCGGGCGTCGAAGCGGACGTTTTCCAGGATCAGGGCTTCGCCGTCCTGCAGGCCGGCCGCGAGCCGGCGCGCCGACTCCCCGACGGTGTCTTCGGCGAGGGAAACTTTGAATCCGGCCAGCTCGGCCAGCCGCGCCGCGGCGGGCTTGAGTGAGTATTTTTCCTCGGGCGCGCCTTTGGGGCGGCCCAGGTGCGCGGTGACCAGCACTCGCGCGCCGGCGTCCGTGAGCTTCTCCAGTACGGGCAGGGAGGCCTTGATCCGGCCGTCGTCCGTCACTGCAGAGCCGTCGAGCGGCACGTTCAGGTCACTTCTGACCAGAACGTACCGCCCGCGGACACCATCAGCGATCAGTTCGTTGAGGGTGTGGAATGTCATGAGTCTTACCCTAGCCCAGCTTGTCTGCGACGAGCTCCGTGAGGTCCACGAGGCGGTTCGAGTAGCCCCATTCGTTGTCGTACCAGGAAACAACCTTGACCTGGTTGCCGATCACCTTGGTCAGGCCGGAGTCGAAGATGGAGGAGGCGGGATCGCCCACGATGTCGGAGGAGACGATCGGCTCGTCCGTGTAGGTCAGGTAGCCCTTGAGTTCCGGGGTCTCGGCCGCGGCCTTGAGGGCGGCGTTGACTTCCTCGACGGTGGTCTCGCGGGAGACGGTCACGGTCAGGTCGGTTGCGGAACCGGTCGGGACCGGGACGCGGATGGCGTAGCCGTCAAGCTTGCCCTTGAGTTCCGGGAGGACCAGGCCGATGGCCTTGGCAGCACCCGTGGACGTCGGGACCATGTTGATGGCGGCGGCGCGGGCGCGGCGCAGGTCGCTGTGCGGGCCGTCCTGCAGGTTCTGGTCGGCCGTGTAGGCGTGGATCGTGGTCATGAGGCCACGCTCGATGCCGAACGAATCGTTGATGACCTTGGCCAGCGGGCCGAGGCAGTTGGTGGTGCAGGAGGCGTTGGAGATGATGTTGTGCTTCGCCGGGTCGTAGAGGCCCTCGTTGACGCCCAGCACGATCGTGATGTCCTCGTTCGAGGCCGGTGCGGAGATCAGGACCTTCTTGGCGCCTGCGTCGATGTGCTTCTGCGCGTCGGCGGCCTTGGTGAAGAAGCCCGTGGATTCGATCACGATGTCAACGCCGAGCTCGCCCCAGGGCAGGTTGGCCGGGTCACGCTCGGCGAGAACCTTGATGGCCTTGCCGTCGACGACGATGTTGCCGTCCTTGACCTCGACGGACTCCGTCAGGCGGCCGCCGACGGAGTCGTACTTCAGCAGGTGGGCAAGGGCTTCGGGGCTGGTGAGGTCGTTGACGGCAACGATTTCCAGGTCAGCGCCCTGCGCCAGCGCTGCGCGGAAGTAGTTGCGGCCAATACGGCCGAAGCCGTTGATACCAATACGTGTCGTCACGTTTTCAGTCTCCTTGGTGCTTGTGCAAGCACGACTAGTTGAGTCAGGCGTTCAAGCCAACTAACAGATCCCGCACGCCATTGGGCAGAGATGATTA
>JBFGBS010000270.1:0-3899 GCA_041567475.1 Arthrobacter sp. | reverse complement strand
CTGGAGCTGCGGCCAATGAAATAGTCCCAACCACGCACGACGGCGGGCCAGTTACCCCAAAAGGTGACCGGCCCGCCGTCGTCGTTTGGCGGCTCCGGGGCTACGCCAGGTGCCGTTCGTCGGGGCCGTTGTATTCACTCAGAGGCCGGATGAGGGAGTTCGATTCCTGCTGTTCCATGATGTGCGCGGTCCAGCCGGTGATGCGGCTGGCGACGAACAACGGGGTGAACGTGGCGGTGTCGAAGCCCATAAGGTGGTACGTGGGGCCGGCGGGGTAGTCGAGGTTGGGTTTGATGGCCTTGGCCTCGTCCATGGCCGACTCGAGGCCGTTGTAGAGTCCGAGCAGTTCGGGCCGGCCGTAGTGGGCGATCATCTTGTCCAAAGCCGCTTTCATGGTGGGGACGCGGGAGTCGCCGTGTTTGTAGACGCGGTGCCCGAAGCCCATGACTTTCTTCTTCTGGGCCAGGGCGTCCTCCATCCAGGCCTTGGCGCGGGTGGCGGCCTGCTCGAGGGATTCCTCGGAGCGGATGCCGATTTCGTCGAAGGTGTGCATCACGGCCTCGTTGGCGCCGCCGTGCAGGGGTCCTTTGAGTGCGCCGATCGCGCCCGTCACTGCGGAGTGCAGGTCCGAGAGGGTGGAGGTGATGACGCGGGCGGTGAAGGTGGAGGCGTTGAAGGAGTGTTCGGCGTAGAGGATCATCGAGACGTTGAATGCCTCCACCACCTCGGGGACCTGTTCCTCGCCGAAGGCCATCCAGAGGAAGTTCGCGGAGTAGCCCAGGTCGGCGCGGGGTTCCACGAGGTCCTGGCCGTGGCGGCGGCGCTGGTCGTAAGCGACCACGGCCGGCATCGCGGCGAACAGGTCGATGGCTTTCGCCAGGTTGGCTTCGCGGGAGGAGTCCGCGGTGAGCGGATGCCGGGCGCCCATGACGGAGGCCGCCGTGCGGCAGACGTCCATCGGGTGGGCCGTGGCCGGGATGGTGTCGATGACCTGTTTGACCACCGGGTCCAGGGCGCGTCCGGCCCGTTCCCGGTCCGTGAAGTCGGCCAGTTGCTCCGTGGTGGGCAGTTCGCCGTTCCAGAGCAGGTAGGCGACTTCCTCGAAACTGCACCGGGCGGCGAGTTCCTGCACGGGGTAGCCGCGGTAGAGCAGTGAGTTGGTGTCCGGGTTGACCTTCGAGACCGCGGTGTAATCCACCACGACACCGGCGAGACCCTTCTTGATGTCCTGTTCAGCCATTGAAACTCCTTCGTCCCTTGTTGCCTGTTGAACCGGCCGGGGCCGGAAATCCGTGGGGCTCCGCCAAGCGGGAACCCCGAGCGGGACGTGGGCCCGTTTGGACTCCACACTACGCTCAGCAGCCCTCTGGCACCACGGAACCAGAGAGCGCGAAATCGGCCTGTGCACCGCCGGCGCCGCCGGCACCGGCCCTGCAAAGCAGCGCGCCGTAGGTGGCTGCTAGGACGTGGTTGTCCGGGCCGACGCAATGGCTTCCATGGCGCGATCCGTGACCTCGTCCATGGCGCCGATTCCGTCAACCCGGGCCAGGATGCCGCGTCCGGCGTACTTCGCTATGACCGCCTCCGTCTGCTCGTAGTACAGGTCAAGGCGGTGCCGGATGACGTCCTCCGTGTCGTCGCTGCGGCCGGTTTCCTTGGCCCGGCCGAGCAGCCGGGTCACGAGCTCCTCGTTGTCGGCCGTGAGCTGCAGGACGACATCGAGCCGCTGCTCGGCCGCGGCGAGGATCTCATCGAGGTAGTCGACCTGCATCGCGGTGCGCGGGTAGCCGTCCAGGAGAAAGCCGTTCCCGACGTCGTCCTCGCCCAGGCGCTCGCGGACCATCTTGTTCGTCACGCTGTCCGGCACGAAATCACCGGCGTCCATGTACTTCTTGGCTTCCGCCCCCAGCGGTGTTTCGCTTTTGACGTTGGCACGGAAGATATCGCCGGTGGAGATCGCCACGATCCCCAGGCGTTCCGAAATGTGTTCCGCCTGGGTGCCCTTGCCGGAACCGGGAGGTCCAATAATCAACATTCTCGTCATCGTGAAATGCCTTTCGTCGGTGGCGTGCCGGCCGGGGCCGGACATCTGTGAAGCTACTGGCCGGGAATGCGGAAATTGAAGACCCCGGTGTCAAAGCGGTTGTAAGCCTCGTAGTCGACGAGATCGTACAGCCGCGCACGGGTCAGCATGCTGGAAACCTGGGTCTCCTGGGTGCCGTCGGCCTGGATGGCTTCGAGGACCCGCTCTGCGGCCCCCATGGCACTGCGGAGCAACGTCACGGGATAGATCACCATGTTGACCCCGACGCCGGCCAGCTCATCCACCGTAAACAAGGAGCTCTGGCCGAACTCGGTCATGTTGGCCAGGATCGGCACGTCGACGGCGTCGCGGATGGCCTGGAATTCGCTGAGGTCCTTCATGGCCTCGGGGAAGATCGCATCCGCGCCGGCGTCCACGAGCGCCCGGGCCCGGTCCTGCGCGGCTGCGAGTCCGTCCGTGGCGCGGATGTCGGTCCGGGCCATGATCAGGAAGTTCGCGTCCCGGCGGGCGTCGGCCGCGGCGCGGATGCGTTTGGTGGCGGTTTCGACGTCCACCACATTCTTGCCATCCAGGTGCCCGCAGCGTTTGGGGTTGAATTGGTCCTCGATGTGGCAGCCGGCCAGGCCGGCGTTCTCGAGTTCCTGCACGCTCCGGGCCACGTTCATCGGCTCGCCGAAGCCGGTATCGGCGTCGACAATGCAGGGCAGTTCGGTCATCCGGGCGATCTGCCCGGCCCGGGTGGCCACCTCCGTCAGCGTCGTCAGCCCGATGTCCGGCAGGCCCAGGTCATTGGCCAGGACGGCGCCGGAGATGTAGACCCCGGCAAAGCCTTTCTCCTCGATCAGCCGGGCAGAGAGCGGGTTGAACGCGCCCGGGAACTGCGCGATGGTTCCGGAGGCGAGGATCTCCCGGAACCGGAGCCGTTTCTGCTCGGGGGTGGTGTGGGAGTACAGCATCAGAACAGCCCCTTCGGAGCGGCGGCGAGGTCGATCACGCCGTCGGCGGCCTGAATATTGAGCTGGTCCAGTTCGCCGGCGGCAAGTTCGGGCAACCGTGCGGCGGCGGCCAGGAAACGCTCGATCTCTTCCTCGGCCACGATGCCGGCGGCGAGGGTGCGGAACTTGTGCACGTACTGTTCGCGGGCAAACGGCCGGGCCCCGAGGGGGTGGGCGTCGGCCACGGCGATCGCATCGGTGATGACGGTGCCGTCGGTCAGGGTGATTTCCACCGAACCGCCGAAGGCCTTCTCAGCGATATCGAGGGAGTGGTACCGGCGGGTCCATTCCGGATCCTCGACCGTGGTGACTTTGTGCCACAGTTCGACGGTGTCCGCCCGGCCGGCCCGCTCCGGGGCGTAGGAATCGACGTGGTGCCAGGCACCGTCCTGGAGCGCGACCGTGAAGATGTACGGGATGGAGTGGTCGAGCGTCTCGCGGCTCGCCGTGGGGCTGTATTTCTGCGGGTCGTTGGCGCCGGAACCGATCACGTAGTGGGTGTGGTGGCTGGTCTTAATCAGCACCGAGGCAACATTCGCGGGGTCGGTGACCTCGGGATGTTCGCCGTGGAGCTTGCGGGCCAGGTCGATCCACGCCTGCGCCTGGTACTCCGCGGAGTGTTCTTTGGTGTAGGTGTCCAGGATCGCCCGCTTCGCCTCGCCGGCCTCGGGCAGCGGCACCTCGTAGGCGGCGTCCGGGCCGTCCAGCATCCAGGCGATGACGCCGTCTTCGCCTTCGTAGATCGGCACCGGGGAGGTCTGGCCGCGGATGGCGCGGTCGGCGGCTTCGACGGCCATCTTGCCCGCGAACGCCGGGGCGTGTGCTTTCCAGGTTGAGATCTCGCCCTTGCGGGACTGCCG
>JBFGBS010000269.1:0-3922 GCA_041567475.1 Arthrobacter sp. | reverse complement strand
GGTCACCGTGAGGTGACCGGCCGGCGTCGTTGTTCCTGAAGTTATTTAGCCGTGTTCAATGATGCTCGGCTGCCAGGCTCCGGTCACGAGATAGGTGACCTTCTGGGCCACCGAGACGCCGTGGTCGGAGAAACGCTCAAAGTAGCGGCTCGCCAGTGCGACGTCGACGGTGCTGGCGGGGGACTCCTGCCAGTCGCTCTGGGCGATGGCCTTGAAAACGCTCGCGTGGAGATCGTTGACGACGGTGTTCGCCTTCATGATTTCCCGGGCCACGTCAAGGTCCCGGGTTTCCAGCAGCACCGTGAGCTTCTGCGCAATCAGGATGTCCTGCTCGGCGAACTTCTGGAACGTCTCCCGCAGCGGGGCCGGGATGACGGTGGCCGGATAGCGGAGCCGGGTCAGCTGCGCGATGTGGCGGGCGAGGTCGCCCATGCGCTCCAGCGAGGCGCTCATCCGGAGCGAACCGACGACCATCCGCAGGTCACTGGCCACCGGGCCCTGCAGCGCCAGGATGTCGATCGCGTTCTCGTCGAGGCCGTTCTGCAGGTAATCGATCCGGGCGTCCGCAGCAATGACTTCCTCGGCCAGATCGATATCCGCGCTCTCGAACGCCGTCGTAGCCTTCTCGATGGCCTCCGTGACCAACTTCGAGATTTCAATGAGCTCATCGCCCACACGGGCGAGCTCTTCCTGAAAAACCTTACGCACGCGTGCGTCCTTTCCTTGGAAATACTGCTGTCCAGCAGGGGACTGCCTATTTCGGTTCGCCTGCCGGCGCTTCAGCTACCGACTATTGCAGTCTCCGGTGAACTGTTACGCCCCAATAGGTGAACGTTAGCTGAACCGGAGCCGGAATTGGGGGAGATTACGGTTCCGGCCCTGTCCCAGAGCATAAGCTGGAGCCGTGGATCCAATGCTCATCGGCGTGATCGCCGGCCTGATCGGGCTCTCGCTCGGCATCTTCGGCGCACTCGCCTTCCGGCTCAGCGAGCAGCAGCGCAAACTCGTCGACGTCGCCGCGGAGGACCAGTCGCTGCCCGACGGGGCCGCGGAAGTGCTGGCCGTGGTGGGCCGGGCCTTCGTGGTGGTGGATGCCATCGACGGCGTGGTCCGCGCCAGCCCGGCCGCCTACGCCTACGGACTGGTCCGCGGCCACACGGTGGTCCACCAGCAGCTGCTGGAGATGACCGCCGAGGTCCGGCGCGACGGCGTCATTCTGGAAAAGCAGCTCGAGTTGCCGCGCGGCCCGCTGGGCCAAGGCACCATCATCGTCCAGGTGCGGGCAGCCATGGTTGCCGAGGAGTACATCGTCCTGCTCGCGGACGACCGCACCGAGTTCACCCGGACCGAGGAGGTCCGGAACGACTTCGTGGCGAATGTCTCGCACGAGCTCAAAACCCCCGTCGGGGCGATTTCCCTGCTGGCCGAGGCGCTGGAATCCTCGGCGGACGACGAGGAAGCCGTCCGCCGCTTCGCCAAACGCATGCACAAGGAGTCGGCCCGCCTCGCGGCCCTCGTCCAGGACATCATCGAACTCTCCCGGCTGCAGGGGGCCAACGTTGCTAAACAGGGGCGGCCGGTGAATATCAACACGGTCGTGTCCGAATCCGTGGACCGTTCCCAGCTGCCGGCCGAGAGCAAGAACATCGAACTGGTGGTCGGCGGCCATAGCGGCGCGTTGGTCTACGGCGATCAGGACCTTCTCGTCACGGCGCTGCGCAACCTGATCGACAACGCGATCCGCTACTCGCCGGAAAACACCAGGGTCGGGATCGGCGTCCGGTCCAAGGACGGGCTCGTGGCCGTCTCGGTGACGGATCAGGGTGAGGGGCTCAGCCCCGAGGACCAGGAACGCGTCTTCGAACGTTTCTACCGGGTGGATGCCGCCCGGTCCCGCCATACCGGCGGCACCGGGCTGGGCCTGAGCATCGTCAAACACGTTATTTCAAACCATGGCGGCGAAGTGACGTTGTGGTCCAAGCCGGGACAGGGTTCCACCTTCACCATCCGGCTTCCGGAGATGGAAGGCCAGAACGACGTCGACGCCTCCGACGCACGCAAGCCCGCGGCGCAGGTTTTCGGGCCATCACGACAAGACGCCGCAGGCGTCCAGGAACAAGGAGCCAAAGCTTGAGCAGGATTCTGATTGTGGAGGACGAGGAGTCCTTCAGCGACCCGTTGTCTTACCTGCTGGGCAAGGAGGGGTTCGAGGTGGAGGTCGTCGACAACGGTCTGGACGCCATCACCGAGTTCGACCGCAACGGTGCCGATCTGGTGCTGCTGGACCTGCAGTTGCCCGGACAATCCGGAACAGAGGTCTGCCGGCAGCTGCGGCAGCGCTCCAGCGTTCCCGTCATCATGCTGACGGCGAAGGACTCGGAAATCGACAAGGTCGTGGGGCTCGAGCTCGGCGCCGACGACTACGTCACCAAGCCCTACTCCTCCCGTGAGCTGGTGGCCCGGGTCCGGGCGGTACTGCGGCGCCAGGGGGAGCCGGAAGAACTGATAGCCAACACCGTGCAGGGCGGGCCTGTCCGGATGGACATCGAACGCCACGTCGTCAGCGTCGGCGGCGACCAGGTCGCGTTGCCGCTCAAGGAATTCGAACTACTGGAAATGCTGCTGCGGAATTCCGGCCGGGTCCTGACCCGGGGGCAGCTCATCGACCGCGTCTGGGGTTCGGACTATGTGGGAGACACCAAAACGCTGGACGTCCACGTCAAGCGCCTGCGCAGCAAGATCGAACCGGATCCCTCGGCGCCGCGGTACCTGATCACTGTCCGCGGACTGGGTTACAAGTTCGAGCCGTAACCGCGCACGCAGCAAAGGAGGGGCACCCCGGGGTGCCCCTCCTTTGCTGCGTGAATCCGGTGCTGTGCGAATCCGGGTTTTGGCCGGGAGGCCTAGTGGCCGTCGCCCCCGCCGGCGGGCGTCGCGGTGCCGGTAGGCGTGGCGGTGGTGGTCTGCGGAACGGGCAGGAAATCCTTGTAATCGACGATTGTGCCGTCCAGGACCGGAACCTTGAACGGGGCGCTCAGGCCGGTGCCGCTTTCGCTGATCTGCACTTCGACCAGCGAGCCGGGCGCGCCGCCGGCGCGGGTGAGGACCGGTGCTTCAGCGGGGTCATTGAGGAGGACGAAGGAGTTCGGCTGCACCGGGACCCTGGTCCGGGAGCCCGCCGTGCCCGCGATGGTCAGGGTGACGTTGTCCGCCGAGGTGTTGTAGACGGCGCCGATGACCCGGCCGGGCTCATCCTCCGCGCCGGCAATGATCATGATGTTGCGCAGCTGCAGCGGACCGAGGTCCGTGTTCGTTCCATCCGACGCGGCGTACTGTTCAGAGGTCGCCTGGGGGTTGATGTAGGCGCAGCCGGATACGGACAGCAGGCCGATGCTAAGTGCAGCCGTTGCCATTGCCAGCTTGCCGCGCTGGCCCCGGTTCATCGCAGTGAAACGCACGTCACGCACTCCTCGAGAGTCTTGGAACATTATTCAGCCTTAGCCTAGCGGCAATCCGTGCCAAACGCGGATTCCGGACCTGCCCCGTGACGGCCAGGCAGGCGTCCCGCGGAGCCGGCGGACTGGCCCGAAACCTCTTGGCAGCGGGCCCCTGATGCACTATTATCCGCGTTCGTCAAGAGTCTTGAGGGGGTCGATTTGGGCCATTTTCCCCGGTTTCATGCGGTTTTCGGGGCCGATCCATGGCTGTTGTATGCCTTAACCGTGATAAACTGATTGGCGGGAAAGGGGAATGTCCACATGGTTTTTGAGGTCGGCGAGACAGTAGTTTACCCTCACCACGGTGCAGCGAAAATTGAAGAAATCAAGATGCGCACTGTCAAGGGCGAAGAGAAGATGTATCTCAAGCTCAAGGTGGCTCAGGGTGATCTGACCATTGAAGTTCCAGCAGAAAACGTTGACCT
>JBFGBS010000268.1:0-3926 GCA_041567475.1 Arthrobacter sp. | reverse complement strand
CCGGTTTCGTTTTCGAATTTCGGCAGCACAAACCCGGAGACGACGCCGAGGGACTCCCCGGCGCGCCGGCCGATGCCGATCAGTTGTTCCGGGGTCCGGCACCGGATGAAGATCAGCGGAAGGTCTTCCGGAGCATCCCCGCTGGCCAGTTCGGCCAGGGCCTCGAGCAGGTTCTCTTCCGCCGCGGGCACGTCATCATCGGCCACGGCGTCCTCGAGGCAGACGACGGCGCTCAGGCATCCGGCCTGCGCCTGCTTCAGGAGGCTCTTGGCCAGGGCTGCCCGGGATCCCGGGGTGTACAACGTGGCGCCCAGCGCGACCGCCAGCAGCGCCGGATCCGACGTGTGGTGAATTACTTCGGGGCGCAAGTGGAAGAGCCGGTCCTTGACGGATTCAGCCATAGCGGAGAAGTGCTGCATATTGCCCCTCGTGGTTGGTGGCGCCGGGCTGCCGGTCTAGCGCGCGCGGACCCGTTGGTCCAGCGGGATGGTCATCCGGAAGCCGAAGAGGTCCCAGATGGCGGCGTCGGAGGCTTCCGCCGGGACGAACTCGGCCCGGAGCTCCAGGACAGCCCCTATCCGGGAAACATACAGGACGGATCGCTCACCGTCCTCGTTCCGCGCCGGAACTGCGGCGGCGGCGCCGTCGAAGACCCCGACCGTGAGGGGCGTCTCTCCCGCGATAAACAGGGCTCGGCGGAGCATCCGCAGATGGCGCAGCGAGACTATGCCGGCGGCGTCCTGAATGCCGACCAGGGGCCGGTTGCCGGGCGTCCCGAGAGGGCTTCCCGCGAGGTGTCCGCCGGTGTGCTGGGCTCCCGTGGTGAAGTCCCCGCCCTCCCACGCGACTGCCCGGATGCCGGTCACCAGGAACGACCCGATGGCAGACTGCCGCGGGTTCAGCCGGGCTACGGGGTGCGCGCCGTCGAGTTGGCGGACGTCACTGAAGGCCGGGGCCGGGAAGGTCCGCCCGGGAGCCGCCGCTGCGGGGCGTGCCGCGGGAGCGGGCCGGGATGAAGCGGGCCGGAGATCGAGCCCGGCCCCGGGCTGGTCCCCGGCGGCAGGCGCGGACGCCGGCCCGGCTGCGGGGGAGCGGGTTCCTAGCGTCAGCGTCGCCCCGGCCCCGGCCGTCGTCGGCGCCACCGGGGCTTGGCTTACTTCCGGCTTGCGCCGGCGGCTGAGATAGTCAAGGTCCGACCTGACGGCGGTGCGGTCGCGGACCATGTCAGAGCTTCAGTCTGAAATCGGCGGCAACAGCCGCAAGCCCGGTTTCGTAGCCTTGGCCGAGCGCCCGGAATTTCCAGCCTCCGGAGTGCCGGTAGAGTTCGCCGAGGATCATGGCGTTGATCTTGTCCATGTTCATCTGCGGGACATTGAAGCGGAGCAGTTCGCGGTTTTGTTCATCGGCTACCCGAAGGTAGGTGTTCCGCACCGCGCCGAAGGTGCCGGGACCGCGCACATCCGGGTCGATGTACACGAGCACGGCGATCTTGGCCACACCGTCAGGCACCCGGTGGAGGTCGACGTCGATCTGCTCCTGGTCTTCCGTTCCGGCGAACCCCAGGCTCCCCTCGGGGCTGGCGATCTGGTTAAAGAACACGAGGTGCTCGTCCGAGATGGCGTGGCCGTCCGGCCCGCACATGATGACCATGGGAACCGGTTCGGACTGCGGACCGCGGCTGGGCACCGTATCCCAGCCGATGCCCAGCAGCACTTTGCCCAGGCCGGGGTTTTCTGCGGTGAGGGCGGCGTTGCTGCCCGCGACCATCGAAGCCACTAGTGTCCCTCCAGACGAAGACCGTCAACGTTGAATTTGTCCCTGAGGAACTGGCCGTGCACGGCCAGTTCCGTGACCGCCCCCGTACGGACCTGATGATCGAGGTCCTTGGCGGTGGAGTACAGCGTGTCCAGCTGCTCCAGCAAGACCGACGTCTCGCCCGAGCCGACGCTCCGCGCGCGCCGGTCAAGCAGCAGATACGTCTGCAGCGGCGAGGGCATGTAGTCGGTGATGACCGCGTGCAGCAGCACCCGCTGCTCCGTGGACGCGCCGGACCGTTCGATGTAGCCGATCAGCGCGCCCAGGATGTCCAGGAGTTGCAGGACTTGGGAGACCACCAGGGTGGGCAGTTCGGCGCCGTGGCCCAGCACCGTCAGGCGCAGGTCCCGGTGCGCGGCTTTTGTGGCCGCCAGTTCCTCCGCCGCAGGATCGGCCGGCCCGGACACCGCATCCGGCTGGCCGGCGCCTGCCCCGGCAGCGGGACGGGGATCCGCTCCGCTGCCGAACAGTGAGCCTAAGAATTTTGCGACCATAGCCCGTAAGCCTATTGCTCAGGGCCTGCGGCCGCTAATTCCCCTCCTGCTGGCGGACCCGGTCCAGGTAGGGCCGCGCACGTTCCAGGCCCGATTCAAGAGCGTGGACGGTGCCTTCCATGTTCTTGTTGGCTTGGGAGCGGAAGGTGTCGATCGCGTCCATGGTCTGGAAGACGTTGTCGAACGCCTTCTGCAGGGTTTCGACGCTGACGCCGGAGCTGGCTGCCTGCTGGTGGATGCGGCCGGTCTGATCCTTGAGCATCTCGCTGGTCTTGAGGATCATGTTGTTCGTGGTGGTGTTGATGGCATCGATCTGGTCCAGGACCATTTTCTGGTTGGCGAGGGCCTGGGCCACGATGACTGCCGTCCGCAACGCCGAGATCGTGGTGGTGCGCGCCCGTTCGACGCCCTTGATCAGCTCGGTGTTGTTTTTGCGGATCATGTCGATGGCCAGGTAGCCCTGTACCGACACGGCCAGCTGCGTCAGGATGTCCTGGTGCCGCTGGCGGATGGGGAACAGCACGTCCGAGTCGAGCTTGTTCGCTTCCTCGATCTGCCCGGACATTTTCATGTCCTCGACCTTGGCGGCGGTGGCGGCATCCAGTGCCTTGGCGAAGACGGCATACTCGCTCAGGCCCTGCATGGTCTCCCAGAGCTGGGTTTTTTCCTGCGCGAGGGAGGCATTGTCCTTGAGCAGCGAGTCCTGCCCGGCCATCAGCGACTTGATGATCTTGTCCAGCTGGGTCTGGGCCGACTCGTACTTCTGGAAGTACTTGGCCAGCTTATTGCCGCCGGGGATGATGCCCAGGATCTTACGGCCGACGCTCAGATCGCTCTGGTTCGGCGTGAGGTCCTCCACGGTGGAGCGGAGTTCGCCGAGCGTGGAGGCGACCTGCACCTGGGCGCTGCTGCCGGACTTCTTGGCTCCGGCCAGCGACGTGGAGGACCGTTCGAGCAGGCGGCTGGAGGTGCTGGCTGACGCCACGAGTTCAGCGCCGGCCAGACGGTTGATGCCGTCGATCTTGCTGGTGTACTCGGGGCTGTGCGGGTTCATCGCCGCGATCTCGCTGACGAAAGCGCGGGCCTGGGCGTTGATCTCCTGCTGGCGTTCGGCAGGGACCGGGACCATGCCCGGCGCTTCATCTTCCTTGACGATGCTCACAGGTTCCGGCGCGTTCAGTACGAGCTCCGCCGGTGACGCTGCCTCGGGGGGTGTCAGTTGCATGCTCATCATTCTCTCTCTTTGGTCGGGGAGCTCTTTGGTCGCGGAGCTTAGCCGAGCTGGACACCGAAGTCGGTGGCAACGCCCGCCAGCCCGGTGGCGTAACCCTGGCCGATTGCCTTGAACTTCCACTCGCCGTTGTGCCGGTAGAGCTCCGAGAAGATCATGCAGGTCTCCGGCGCTGCGTCCTCGCTGAGGTCGTAACGCACCACCTCGGCGTCGGTCTCATGGTTAACCACGCGGCAGTAGGCGGCGCGGACCTGACCGAAGTTCTGCCGGCGCGCTTCCGCCTGGTCAATGGAGACCACAAAGACGATGCGTTCCACGTCCGCGCCGACGGCGGAGAGCTCGACGGCGATCACTTCGTCGTCGCCGTCGCCCTCCCCGGAGCGGTT
>JBFGBS010000267.1:0-3927 GCA_041567475.1 Arthrobacter sp. | reverse complement strand
TCGGGCATGGTCGCGAGCGTTGCCGGCATGCTTTACGCCGGCCGTCTCCAGTCCGGCCGCTTCCAGTGGGGATCGGGCGATGAGCTCTCCGCCATTGCCGCCGTCATCCTCGGCGGGACGAGCCTTTTCGGCGGATTCGGATCCATCATTGGAACGCTCTTCGGCGCCCTCCTAATTGGCTTGATCAACAACGGACTGATCCTGGCCGGTCTCGACAGCAGCCAGCAGCAGGTTGTCCGCGGTGCCATCATCATCCTGGCCGTCGCTCTCGCCCGGAAGAAATAGCCATTGCCGGCACACATGCCAGGGGCGCCGGCCCCGTCAAGCTACCCACCTCCTCTTCACTTATCTGAAAGGCCCAGCATGAAACTCGGATACTCCACCATCACCTGGGGTGGCGTCGTAGGCCACCCGGTAGGGGTGACCAGCATCAAAGACCTCTTCTACATGACCCACGGCCCGATGGACAGGGCGATTAACGACATTGCAGCCGCCGGCTACGAGGGCGTGGAGATGTTCGACGGAAACCTCGCCGAATACGCCGACAAGCCCGATCAACTCCGGGGCATCCTCGAGGAGGCCGGCGTCTCCCTCGTTAGCGTCTACACCGGCGGAAACTTTATCTATGCCGACATCCTGCCGGACGAGCTGCACCGCATCCAGCGCGCTGCCGAGCTCGCTGCGACTTTCGGGGCCGAGCGCCTCGTCGTAGGAGGTGGCGCCCGGCGCGCCTCCGGCACCACAGACGAGGACTACCGCCGACTGGGGGAGTCCCTGGACAGGGTCACCGACATCGCCGAGGCCGCGGGGCTCTCTGCCAGCTTCCATCCCCACCTCACGACAATCGTCGAGAACCCCGACGAGCTGAACCGGCTGATGGGCCTGACCCGCATCGGCTTTTGCCCAGACACTGCCCATCTTGCCGCCGGAGGCGGCGACCCGGCCGCCCTCATCCGCAAATACCCGGACCGCATCCGCCACGTCCATCTCAAGGACTTCCGGAAGGATCCCTTCACCTTCCTGCCCCTGGGGCAGGGAGAACTCGACTTCCCGGACATCCTCCAAGCCATCAGTGAGAGCGGCTACGACAGCTGGCTGATGGTCGAACTCGACGAGTACGACGGCGACCCGCGCGCTGCCGCCGAGATCAGCCGCCAGTACCTCGAAGAACTCCTCCGCTAAGACCCCTCCCCCCCAACATTTCAGAAAAGGAACACCATCGTGAAAAATCTCAACGTCGGCCTTATCGGAGGCGGCTTCATGGGCAAGGCGCACTCTCTGGCCTATTCCGCCATGCCCATGTTCTTCTGGCCGGCCCCGGCCCTGCCCGTCCGCCACACCCTCGCTGAAGCCACCGACGAACTCGCGGCAGAGGCCGCCCGCCGCTTCGGCTTCGAACACTCCACCTCCGACTGGCGCCGAATCGTCGACGACCCGGCCATCGACGTCATCGACATCGCCACCCCAAACCACCTCCACGCCGAGATTGCCATCGCCGCCGCGGAGGCCGGCAAGCACATTATCTGCGAAAAGCCCCTCGCCCGCACCGTCGAGGAGTCCAGGGCCATGTACGACGCGGTCAAGGACGCCGGCATCGTGCACATGGTCGCCTTCAACTACCGCCGCACCCCCGCCGTTGCTTTAGCGAAGAAATACATCGAGGAAGGCGCCATCGGCCGCGTCCTCAACTTCCGCGGCACATATCTTCAGGATTGGTCCGCGAATCCCAACTCCCCCCTGTCCTGGCGCTTCCAAAAGAACATCGCCGGCTCCGGGGCCCTGGGCGACATCGCCACCCATGTCGTCGACATGGCCCGCTACCTTGTGGGCGAGTTCTCCTCGGTCAACTCGCTCCTCTCGACCTGGATTCCCGAACGCCCGCTGCAGACCGCAGGCGCCGACGCCCTGGGGAACAGCCGCGGAGGCGAAGGGCCCCGCGGTGAGGTCGACGTCGACGACGAGGTCATGACCATGGTCCGCTTCGCCAATGGCGCCGTCGGCTCGATCGAGGCCACCCGTAACGCCTACGGTCGTAACAACTTCATCACCTTCGAGATCCACGGCACCGAAGGCAGCATCGCCTTCAACTACGAACGCCGCGACGAACTCCAGGTGTGCTTCGCCTCCGACCAGAACGACCGGCGCGGGTTCCGCACCGTCTACACCGGCCCCGCCCACCCGTACGGGGATGCCCTCTGGCCCATCCCGGCCCTGGGCATCGGCTACGGCGAGACGAAAATCATTGAGGCACACGACTTCTTCAAAGCCATCGCCGAAGGCAGCAGCGTAAGCCCGAACTTCGCCGACGGTTATCAGACGGCGCTCATCGACGACGCCATCGTGGCCTCTGCCGAGAAGGGCGTGTGGGTCGACGTGCCATTGGTCGCCGATCTCGCAACAACCGCGAAGTAAGCACGGGGGGAGGGGTGCGGGCCTTCCGT
Organism: Arthrobacter sp.; assembly: GCA_041567475.1. GTDB lineage: Bacteria > Actinomycetota > Actinomycetes > Actinomycetales > Micrococcaceae > Arthrobacter. Next base: position 1,486 of record JBFGBS010000267.1, on the reverse strand, counting down.
CCTCCTCCCGTAACCCCTGGGATCAGCCCTCTCCATCCTGCGCCGCCCGGGGCCATCGAACTCTCGCTCGCAGGTGTCCTGGCAACGGGCAGATTCCCTCAGCCTTGTCGCCGTCGACTGCGGCCCGGGCAAGCTCACCAAGACAAAGCCCGTCGCCATTCCAGAAAGAGCAAATATCATGTCCTACCGGACCAATCCGAGCAAACCCCTGGGCGTGGCCGGGATCGGTTACGCCTTCATGGGCAAGGCGCATTCGAATGCCTGGCGGAATGTTGCCGGTTTCTTCGACGTTCCGGCCTTCGAGCAGAAAGTGCTGGTCGGCCGGGACGCCGCCGGGGTCGCCGAGGCGGCCGCGAAGTACGGCTGGGCTGAGTCCGCGACCGATTGGCGCGAGGTGATTGCCCGGGACGACATCGACGTCGTTGATATCTGCGCCCCGGGCTGGATGCACGCCGAGATCGCCATCGCCGCGCTTGAGGCCGGCAAACATGTCCTGGTCGAAAAACCGCTGGCCAACACCCTGGCCGAGGCAGAGGCCATGGCGGTGGCGGCCGCCGCCGCCCGGGAACGCGGGATCCAGTCGATGATCGGGTTCAACTACCGCCGTGTCCCGGCCCTGGCCCTGGCCCGGGAACTGATCGCGGAGGGCCGGCTCGGTACCGTCCGGCACGTCCGGGCAGCGTACCTGCAGGACTGGCTCGCCGATGACAATGCCTCAATGACCTGGCGGCTGCGGAAGGAAACCGCCGGCTCCGGCGCACTGGGGGACATCGCCTCCCATGCCATCGACCAGGTCCAGCACCTCACCGGTCAAGCTGTGACTGAGGTGACCGGCATGTTGAGGACGTTCGTCCCAGAGCGGCCCGGCCCCAGCGGTCCGGAAGAGGTGACGGTCGACGATGCCGCATGGGCCACCCTAGCGATGACAGGTAACATCAGCGCCTCGGTCGAGGCCTCCCGCGTGGCCACAGGGCAAAAAAACAGTCTTCGGATCGAGGTCTATGGCTCACACGGGTCACTGACATTCGACCTCGAAAACCTGAACGAACTTAACTTCCTGGACGCCACCACCCCGGTGCGGGAGCAGGGGTTCCGGCGGATCCTCGTCAACGAACCCGAACACCCCTACATGGCCGCCTGGTGGCCGCAGGGCCACGTGATCGGCTGGGAACACACCTTCACCCACCAGATCCGCGACTTCCTGGTGGCCATCGACACCGGCGCCGTTCCGTCGCCATCGTTCGAAGAAGGGCTGCAGGTGCAACACATCCTTGCCGCCGTCGAGAAATCAGCCCACAACAAGAGTACGCTCACCGCCGTCGAACAAAAGACGTATGCCGCCTTTGAAGGAGCCTGACATGCCCCGCCCGTACACCCTGTTCACCGGCCAGTGGGCCGACCTGCCTTTCGAGGAAGTCGCCCGCCTGGCCTCCGGCTGGGGCTACGACGGCCTGGAAATCGCCGTCTCCGGGGACCACCTGGACGC
>JBFGBS010000266.1:0-3944 GCA_041567475.1 Arthrobacter sp. | reverse complement strand
GAGAAGGTGACCATCACCCCGGAGTCGTCCATCACGGTCGGACCGGATTCGAGGGTACCGCCGGCGTGGGCCAGCCCGGCCATCAGCTCCTGGACATCCTCCGCGGCGAAATACACGTTCCACCGCCCGTGGGCACCGGCTGCGTCCGGCCCGGCGGCCTGCGGGGCGATGAACGTGACGAGCCCATCCGCCAGGTAGGCCGGGGCGTAGGTGCTGCCGTCCCGGGCTACGTATTCCTCGAACCGCCAGCCGAACACAGCAGCGTAGAAGGCCTTCGACGCTTCCACGTCCGTGGTCCGGAAGTCCGTCCAGTAAGGCTCGACCGCCCCGGACCCCGCTTGTGCCGTCATGGGAATCCTTCCGGGAGGCGGAATGTGGCACCGGATTCTCCCGGCCCCCTCAACCTAGTCGGCGCGCACCGGACCCACAACACCCCGCCACTTCGACGTGTCCGTGCGCACACGACGTGCGGGGCCGTCGGCTGGGCACCGGAGCGTCGAACCGGCGCTCACTGGGCGGCACCAACGACGGCAGGCCGCACCCGTGCTGGGTGCGGCCTGCCGTTAGAACAACAATTGTAGGCGCCCGGACTGGCCGGGCTGCCGGAAAGAAGGTGCGACTAACCTATCCGACGGGAATCTACCTCGTCGTCATCATCATCCACATCGTCCGCGTACTTATCCACGTAGGCCGAATAATCCGGTTCGACCGGATCATCCGAGAAGTGCCTCGCGGCACGACCGCCCGGGCCCGTGAGCTCGCGCTGAAGGGCCGAATAGTCAGTGTTCGGGGAGTAGTACTTGATGTCCCGAGCCTGCTTGGTAGCTTTTGCCTTTTGACGGCCGCGCCCCATGGCGTGACCCCCTTTTTGTACTTGGACCGGAGGTGGTCACCATTTAGAAATGATGAGGCCCCGGAATGTTTGGTCAATTTGTCGTAACACCTAGATTACATGCTTTCCGCCCCGGTTGCGCCCCGGCCCGGCCCGCGCGGCACCCGCGGCGCATCCGGGCACCGGCCCGGGAGCCGGCGTGGCATGCGAGCGGGCCCGGATCTTCGGTAGAGTTCCGTAGTGGCCTCGCCAACAAAGGCACCCGCGCCGTGACTTTGGCCACGGCACAAACGCACGGAAGTAGTGGATATCTCAGTGACCGACGAGAACGCACGGACCAAGGCCAGGTCGCCGCTGTCACGGTACGCCCCGGCCCTGGCCGGACCTGCAGGCCGCGCCGGCCGCTGGGTCCGGAGGCAGGGTAAGCGGCGGATCGGCGCCGGCGTCGTGATCTTGCTTGCGCTCGTGGCCGTCATCTGGTGGGGCACCGCCACACCCGGCGGCTCGGAGCCCGCGGTGGCCGAAAGCGCCCAGCCGGCATCCGGCACCCTGGCCGGCGAAACCCCCTCGGCGTCAGCCAGCCGCGGGCCCCTGCCGCTGGAGGGCGTCAGCGCCCTTGACTTCCAGCTCGGCGACTGCTTCAAGGACTTCGACCCCGAGGCCCTGCAGTCCACCATTGTCGACTGCGGAACCGAACACTCGGCGCAACTGGTCGCAGTGGAGAGCTACCCCGAGCCCGAGGCGTACCCCGGGCGCGAGCCGCTGAAACAAAAAGCCCTCGATGCCTGCAAAGCGGCGGACCTCACCGCCAAGGCCGCCGACTACACGCTGGGCTACAAGCTGGCCTACCCGAGCACCACGAGCTGGGACAAGGGCGACCGGCGCGTGGACTGCTACGTCATCGCCGAAACGGGCAACGTGATCATGGAGACCCTGCTCCCCTGACGGGCGGCTAGTCCTTCCGCCGGACCACGAGGCCACCGCCTGAGGCCGGGCCGCCGTCGGGCCGGTCAGTCGCTGCGGCCCCGCCCAGGGTGAGTTCGTCGAGATCTGTTGTGGTGTCCACCACCACGGTGTCCCCGTCGGTGATCTCGCCGGCGAGGATGGCCCTGGCCAGCCGGTCACCGATCTCGCGCTGCACGAGCCGGCGCAGCGGCCGCGCACCATAGGCCGGGTCGAAGCCGGTCACCGCCAGCCAGGCCCGGGCGCCCTCGGAGACTTCCAGGTTCAGCCGGCGGCCCTTGAGCCGTTCGCCCAGCTCCTTGACCTGCAGTTCCACGATGCGGGCCAGGTCCGCGACGCTCAGCGGATCGAAGATCACTACCTCGTCGAGCCGGTTGAGGAATTCGGGTTTGAAGGCGGCGTGCACCGCGGCCATTACCGCCTCGCGCTTGGCGGCGGCGGTCAGGCTTTGGTCGACCAGGAACTGGCTGCCCAGGTTCGAGGTCAGCACCAGGATCACATTGCGGAAGTCCACGGTGCGGCCCTGGCCGTCGGTGAGCCGGCCGTCGTCGAGCACCTGCAGGAGGATGTCGAAGACCTCCGGGTGGGCCTTCTCCACTTCATCCAGCAGCAGCACGGAGTACGGACGACGGCGGACGGCTTCGGTCAGCTGGCCGCCTTCCTCGTAGCCCACGTAGCCCGGCGGCGCCCCCACCAGCCGCGCGACCGCGTGCTTCTCCGAGTATTCGGACATGTCGATCCGCACCATGGCGCGTTCGTCGTCGAACAGGAAGTCTGCCAGGGACTTGGCGAGCTCGGTCTTGCCGACGCCCGTGGGCCCCAGGAACAGGAACGAACCGGTCGGCCGGTTCGGGTCGCTGATCCCGGCCCGGGCCCGGCGGACGGCATCGGACACCGCCGTGACGGCCTTGTGCTGGCCGATCAGTCGCTCCCCCAGCACGTGTTCCATGTCCAGCAGCTTCTGGCTCTCGCCCTGGAGCATCCGTCCGGCGGGGATCCCGGTCCAGGCCGAGATCACTTCGGCAATGTCTTCGGCGGTGACCTCTTCGGCCACCATCGGTGCCTGCTGCGGCGTCCCGCCGGCCACCCGGGCGTTCTCCGCCTCCGCGGCGGCCTTCATTTCCCGTTCCAGCGCGGGCAGTTCCCCGTAGAGGATCCGGGAGGCCGATTCGAGGTCGCCTTCGCGCTGGTGCTTGTCCGCCGCGGAGCGCAGCTCATCCAGCCGCGCCTTGAGGTCGCCGACCCGGTTCAGTCCAGCCTTTTCGGCCTCCCAGCGGGCATTGAGGGCGGCCAACTGCTCCTTCTTGTCCGCCATGTCCGCCCGCAGCGCGGACAGCCGCTCCACCGACTCCGCGTCCTTCTCGTTGGCGAGGGCCAGCTCCTCCATGGTCAGCCGGTCCACGGCGCGGCGCAGCTGGTCGATTTCCTCGGGCGCGGAATCAATTTCCATCCGCAGCCGGGAGGCGGCCTCGTCAACGAGGTCGATGGCCTTGTCCGGAAGCTGGCGGCCGGAGATGTAGCGGTTGGAGAGGGTGGCTGCGGCGACCAGGGCGGAATCGGCGATCGCGACCTTGTGGTGGGCCTCGTAGCGTTCCTTGAGGCCCCGCAGGATGCCGATGGTGTCATCGACGCTGGGCTCGCCCACAAACACCTGCTGGAAGCGCCGTTCCAGGGCCGGGTCCTTTTCGATGTTCTCGCGGTATTCGTCCAGCGTGGTCGCACCGATCAGGCGCAGTTCGCCGCGGGCCAGCATCGGCTTGAGCATGTTGCCGGCATCCATCGAGCTGTCACCGGTGGCGCCGGCCCCCACGACCGTGTGGATCTCGTCAATGAACGTGACGATCTGCCCCTCGGAATTCTTGATCTCCTCCAACACGGCTTTGAGCCGTTCCTCGAATTCGCCGCGGTACTTGGCCCCGGCCACCATGGACGCCAGGTCCAGGGCGATCAGGGTCTTGCCGCGCAGGCTCTCGGGTACGTCGCCGGCGACGATCCGCTGGGCGAGGCCCTCGACGACGGCCGTCTTGCCGACGCCGGGCTCGCCGATGATGACCGGGTTGTTCTTGGTGCGGCGGCTCAGGACCTGGATGATCCGCCGGATCTCGGCGTCGCGTCCGATCACCGGATCCAGCTTGCCGGCCCGTGCAAT
>JBFGBS010000265.1:0-3945 GCA_041567475.1 Arthrobacter sp. | reverse complement strand
CTGCTCCTGGCCGCCGCCAAGGGGGAGCTGGACACGGCAGAGCCGCTGCGCTGGTCCCCGGACACCGCCGTCGCCGTCGTTGTCGCGGCAGAAAACTACCCCGGGACCCCCCGCACGGGCGACCGGATCCGCGGCCTCAAGAAGGCCGAAGCGCTGCAGGACGTGCACGTCATCCACGCCGGCACGGGCCTCGACGAGGACGGCAAGGTGGTATCCGCCGGCGGACGCGTCCTCGCCGTGGTGGCGCTGGGCAGCGATCTGGTCGAGGCCCGGGAACGGGCCTACGACGGGGTCGAACTGGTGCAGCTGGACGGCGGCCAGTTCCGCACCGATATCGGACGCAAGGCCGCCCGCGGTGAAATCAAGGTGACGTCCCCCGGGGCTCCGCACGCGACGAAAGCACAGGCATGAGCATGACCGACCACGTCCCCGCAGTACCGGCCGGCGGGCTGGACATCCCCGCCCTCGATCTGCCGGGCTGGGCCCACGTCTACTCCGGCAAGGTCCGGGACCTGTACGTCCCGGTCGATGAATCCATCACGGAGCGCTACGGCCGGGAGTGCGTCCTGGTCGTGGCGAGCGACCGCATCAGCGCTTACGACCACGTGTTGGCCAGCGAGATCCCGGACAAGGGCAAGATCCTCACCCAGCTCAGCCTCTGGTGGTTCGAGCAGCTCGGCGTGGAACACCATGTGCTCGCGGCGACGGTGGAGGGCGGTGTCCCCGCCGCGGTCGAGGGCCGCGCCATGATCTGCAAGCGGCTGGACATGTTCCCGGTGGAGTGCATTGCCCGTGGGTACCTGACGGGCTCAGGGCTGGTCGAGTACCGGCAGTCGCAGACCGTCTGCAGCATCCCGCTGCCCGAAGGACTCGTGGACGGTTCCCGGCTCGAGGCGGCCATCTTCACGCCGTCGGCCAAGGCCGAGGTCGGCGAGCATGACGAGAACATCAGCTACGACGCCGTCGTCGACGCCGTGGGGGTGGACATCGCGGCCAGGCTGCGCGAGTTGACCCTGGAGATCTACACGAAGGCGGAAGAAATCGCCCGCAGCCGGGGCATCATCCTGGCCGACACCAAGGTGGAGTTCGGCTTCGATGCCGCCACCGGCGTGATCACCCTGGGCGATGAGGTGCTGACCCCGGACTCCTCACGGTTCTGGGATGCCGCCACCTACGAACCCGGGAAGGCCCAGCCCTCCTACGACAAGCAGTACGTGCGTGACTGGCTGACGTCCGCCGCATCCGGCTGGGATAAGGCCTCGGATACGCCGCCGCCGGCGCTCCCCGCCGACGTCGTTACCCGCACCCGCAGCCGCTACGTGGAAGCCTACGAAAAGCTCACCGGCCGCACGTTCGCCTGACCGGCGGGGCCGGCCGGAGCGGCGCTGGCCGCCAGGGTCACAATGCCTAGGTGCCGGTGTCCGCGGCCGCCGCGCGGCGCTGGGCCAGGCGGATCTCCAACACGGCGTCCATGGCCTGCTGGACCCGGTCGGCCGCTCCGGCCGAGCTGAATTCCTGCTGTGCTTCCTCGAGGTAGACCAGGGCTTCAACGGGTTCCCCGGCGGCTTTCAGGGCTTTGCCGAGCAGCAGCGAGACCTCCCCGGCGGTGTGCCGGGCCAGGACCTCGCGCTCGGCATGGATTTCGTGCAGCTTCTGGACCGCGGCCATAACGTCGCCGGTGAGGTAGAGCCACCGGGCCCGGATGAACGCCACCTCAAGCTCGTCGGCGCGGTTGCCGCCCACAATGGACAGTGCCAGCTCGGCGCGTTCGATGGAGGACAGGGTTTCGGGTTCCACAATGCCCGAGGACAGCCGGACGGCCGCCGAGGCCTTGTTGAACCGCGCCCACAGGTCGATGTCGTTGGCCGGGGACAGCAGCCTGGCGGCACGCTCGTGGTACGTGACGCCCTCGGGGTAATCGTGGCGCATGAACGCGACGTTGCCGATCACCCAGGCCACCTCGCCCGCGAGCTGCGGCATGGCATGGTCATCGACCTGCTCGTTCATGGCCTGGCAGTAGTCCCAGGCCTCGTCCAGCCGTCCGCTCTCCGCCAGCGCGCCGATGAGCGCGCGGAGCGCGCCGATGATCATGGTGGAGCCCTTGGGCAGTTCCGCGCCGAGCCGCACGGCTTCCTGGGCCTGCTCGACGGCGGCCGTCAGCTGGCCCTGTCCCTGCGAGGCGGCTGCGAGCATCTGCCGGGCCCGCACGCCCAGGCCCGCGGACTCGGCGGCCATGGGGTGTGCGAGGAGGTGCTGGATGACGTCCTTGCACTCCTGCCAGAGGCCCTGTTTGATCAGGCACTCGGCCTGCATGTACGTCATGTTCCACCACGCGCTGGTGTTCTTGGCTTCCTGCGCGATTTTGGCGGCGGTGGCGGCGTGGGCGGCCGCGACCGGATAGTCGCGAAGGTCCCAGGCCTGGCGGGCGTACAGGCCCGCCAGGACGTATTCGGCGTCGCTGGCGGAGACGGGCTGGCTCCAGGCTTCGAGCGCCTTCGGGGCAAGCTCGAGCCGGTGCGCGAGCTCTTCGATGACGTCTGCGGTGGGTTCGCGGCGGCCCGTTTCCAGCAGCGAGATGTAGCTGGGCGAGTATAAATCGCGGCCGAGTTCCGCCTGCGTCAGTCCCCGTTCAAGCCGTTCCGCGCGGAGCTTTTCCCCAAAACCGTTCCCCACGGGGCCCTCCTAATTCCGGACATTCTTTGTACTAAATGCTTGACAGTCTCTGTGGAAACCATTTTACAATGTATGTCAACAAGGGAAGTGCTAACTTGGTAAGGATCTACGCATATTGAGGACCTTTATGTTGAAGAAGATTGCAGCCGGCACCGCTCTTGCGGCACTACTGGCATTCGGGGCAGCGGCTCCCACTGTCCTATCCGCGGTTGCGGCCAACGACGGGACCGGCATCACCGCGGTCGGCAACTGGCCGGATCCGATGGGGGCTCCGCAGGCGGTCGGCAACTGGCCGGATCCGATGATGATGGCGCTGAGCGTCGGCAACTGGCCGGATCCGATGTAGCCCGGCCAACCAGGATTGGCGGCCCCGCGGCATCGCGCCTCGGGGCCGTTCCTGATGTCCGGCGGCTGACGTCCGGCGGTCCGTCCGGGGGACAGGGCTGATGCGAAAGACGCCGAAACAAAAAAGAGGGCCTTCCACTTGAAGGCCCTCTTTTTTGATTGGTCGGGATGACAGGATTTGAACCTGCGACCTCGTCGTCCCGAACGACGCGCGCTACCAAGCTGCGCCACATCCCGATCCGTTGCCGTAAAAGCAACTTCACAAGAGTATCTGAGAAAGGCGTGGAAGTGAAATCGGCTCCCGCGGGCTCAGACGAGGGAGTCTCTCCAGGCGCCGTGGAGCCGGGCGAACCGTCCGCCGTCGCCGATCAGTTCCGCCGGGGGACCGTCCTCGACGATGCGCCCGTCATGGACCACGAGGACCCGGTCGGCCGTTTCCACGGTCGAAAGGCGGTGCGCGATGATCAAGGCCGTCCGGCTGCTCGCCCTGTCCCGGCTTGCTGTGCCCCTGCCTGCTGTGCCCCTGCCCGGGGGGTCGTCCGGAGCGCCGCGCAGGAGCGCGGCGAGGCCGCTCTGGACCAGCCGCTCCGACGGGATGTCCAGCGATGAGGTGGCCTCGTCGAGGATCAGCACCGCCGGCCGGGCCAAAAAGGCGCGGGCGAAACTGATGAGCTGACGCTGGCCGGCGGAGACCCGGCCGCCACGTTTGTTGACGTCGGTGTCGTACCCCTCGGGCAGGGCCGTGATGAACGCGTGCGCGCCGACGGCCCGGGCGGCGTCCTCAACCTCGGCCCTGGATGCCCCGGGCCGGCCGAGTGCGATGTTGTCCGCGACGGAACCGCTGAACAGGAACGCCTCCTGGGTGACCATCACGACGTTGCGGCGCAGGTCGTCCGTGCTGAGGCGGCGCAGGTCCACCCCGTCGAG
>JBFGBS010000264.1:0-3956 GCA_041567475.1 Arthrobacter sp. | reverse complement strand
CGCCGAGCGTGTCACCGAGCGGAACGAGGACCGGATGGAGGCTGAGCGCGCCGAGCGCCGCAGCGTCCGCGCCCGCTCGACTTCCTACGGCGCACACCGGAACGACGTTCCGGCTGCCGGTGGCCGCGCCGCCGCGGGCCGTGGTTCTGACGGGCGCGCCGCGGAGGGCCGCAGCGACGCACGGGGCGCCTCGGCTCCCCGCAGTGGCGGGCAGCGTTCCGGTGCTGCACGCTCCGCCGGGGCACCCCGCACGGGTGCCGCGACCGGTGGCCAGCGCGGCGGGCGTCCGGCCACAGGCCAGCGCGCCGCAGCCGGCGCCAAGTCCGGTAACAACTCGGCCGTCTGGTCCTCCAACACCGGAGGCACCTCCGGCGGATCCTATGCAGGTGGCGGCAACGGCCGGTCCGGCGAAGGCCGTCCGGCCCGCAGCGGCCCCCGCCGCGCATCCGCTCCGGCATCGAACGAACGCCGCAGCCGCTAAACCAGCGGACGCCGCTAAGGGACAAGCTTCCCGCCAGGGAACCGGGCGGGCGCAGCGCGAATGGGCGCAGCGCCCGCCGGTTCCCGCGGCACACGGCCGCTGAGGCAGTGCCTGCCGGTCAACGCAGCGGCCCGCCAGCCAGCGCAGCGTCAGGGGCAACCGTAACGGGTGCCTACCAGCCCCGGGCGCGCCACTCCGCCAGGTGCGGCCGCTCGGCCCCCAGGGTCGTCGGTTTGCCGTGGCCCGGGTGCACCACAGTGTCATCCGGGTAGACATCGAACAGCCGCTCGCTCACGTCAGTGATCAACTGCTCGAAGCGTGCGGGGTCCTGTTCAGTGTTGCCGACCCCGCCGGGGAACAGCGAGTCGCCGGAGAAGATGTGGGCGGGCCCCTCCGGGTCCTTGTACACCAACGCAACCGAGCCCGGGGTATGGCCGCGCAGGTGGACCGCCGTCACGTCAAAGCCGTCGAAGTTCTCGACGTCGCCGTGGCTGAGCAGCACATCAACGTCCACCGGAAGATCCGGCGCGTCCTCTACCCCCGCCGCCGTGCGGGCACCGGTCGCCGCCACCAGGGCGGGGAGCGCACGGACGTGATCCCAGTGCTGGTGCGTTGTGGCGATCAGCTCCAGCGTCGGCGCCGCGGCAGTGTCCGCGGCAGCGTCGGCGAGCAGCCTTTCAATGGCGGGAAGGTCATCAGCGGCATCGATGAGCAGCTGCGCCCCCGACGTCCTGGCGGTCAGCAAATAGACGTTGTTATCCATCTCGCTGACTGAAATCCGGCGGATGGTGATGTCACGCAAGGCGTAGATGAGTGAGTCCATGGCACCAGTCTAGGGACGCGCCCGTCGCCGCCCCCCCACGCGCCGCCCCGGCCTCCACGGTTTCCACAATCGGAACGCGGAGGCCACGGCGGTGCTACGGGCTTTACGCGGCCTTGGCTGCGGGCAGCCCACGGGGGCCCGGCGATTCAGTGCGACTCAGAGCAACGCGCCGGCTACCGCCCTCAAGCGTGTGGAGCCTTGGTGGCCGGGAGCAGCTTCAGCCCGACGGCGCAGCCCACAATCCCCGCGATAAAAAGCAGTTTGAGCGGGCTCGCGGTTTCCGCACCCGTCGCCATCGCCCAAATGACCGTCAGGGCTGCGCCGATTCCCACCCAGACCGCATACGCGGTGCCGAGGGGGATGGTCTTCACGGAGAGACCCAGCCCCACCATGCTGAGGATGGCGGCGACGGCGAAGACGCTCGTGGCGAGCGGACGGGTCAAACCGTCGGACAGGCCCAGGGCCGTGGCCCAGACGGCCTCAAGGACAGCGGATCCCAGCAGGAACACCCAGGCGGTTGCTGAGGCCGGTTTCGAAACCATGCTCATGCCACCACCTTCAGCCCTGCCACGCAGGCGGCAATCCCGCCGAGGAGAAGAATCCGCGCCAGCGTCGCGCGTTCAACCCGCGCGAGCATGGCGTAGGCAGAGGTCAGGACGACGCCGACGCCGACCCACACGGCATACGCGGTACCCGTGGGGATGGATTGCATCGCTATGGCGAGGCCGCCCATGCTGGCAAGCACGGAGACGAGGAAGACTCCGGCCGGGATGAGACGGCGTCGGCCCGTGGTCTGGGCTGTGCGGTGCAGCGCCGCCGCCCACACGGCCTCCAGCGCACCGGAAAGAATGAGAATGACCCACGGCATAGCTGCTCCTTGGCCAGTCTTTTCGCATTCCGGGTACTGAACCGTCGTCCGGGAGGCCGCCGGACGGGGCCCTGTTCACCAGCGTATCAACACGAGGTCACCCTGGCCGGGTGGCGGATCAGTCCGACGGGCCGGTCACCGGGTCGATGGACACGACGGCCAGGAAGCCGCGGCCCAGGATCTCCGGCGTCGCGGTGTCTGAACCGACCACCGCGTCATACCGGCCCAGCTCAGCACGGTCTTCCCCGGCGGGCTGGCCGGTTCCGGCCGCTGCCGACTCCGGGCCGGCCGTGGCCTGGCCCTGGAGCAGGATCCCGAGTTGTCCCGCAAAGACGGGCTGGGCACGTTTCTTGGACAGCTCCACGATGGACGTGTAGCCCTTGAAGGCACCCGCCCGGGTCATGACGTTCAGATTGCGGATATCGCCGGTGGGCAGCGCCGCGGCGGACTCCGCGCCGCCGGAGAACCTGAACGGCCGGTATTTCTCCAGCAGGTGTTCGACGCCGTCAACCCTGAGCTGGAGCAGTTCGCCGTCGATGACGGTCAGCACCCGGTCCATGCCCGGGAACGCCGAGAAGTCACCGGCCTTGGCGACCTCGGCAATGCTGATCCGCCAGTCCCAGCCGCCGTCCGGCGCGCCGCCGGCACGGTGGTGACGCAGTTCCCGGGTCACCCCGCCGCCATTGCGCCACGGCTGGGGTTTCAACTCGGCATAGCGGATTATTTCCATGGACCCAGCCTAGCCGCCTGGGTTGTCCCGGTTTTGCTAACGTCAGAGGAACCATACGTTGCAAAAGGAGCCGGAATGTTCGTCAAAGTGTGCGGCCTCAGTACACCGGACTCGGTCCGGACGGCCGTTGAGTCCGGGGCCGACGCGGTCGGCTTTGTGCTGACGCGCAGCCCCCGCGAAGTCTCACCCGGCCAGGTCCGGGAGCTCCTGGCCGGTGTCCCGGCCGGCGTCGTCGCGGTCGGGGTCTTCCGCGACGAAGCGGCGGACACTGCCGTCGGGATCGCACGGACGGCGGGACTCGACTGGGTCCAGCTGCACGGGAACCGGACGCCGGAGGACATCCGCACCGTGCAGGACGCCGGCCTGAAAGTAATCCGTGCCATCACCATGTCCGCCGGATCCGAGGAATTCGGGGACCGGGGTGAGGACCTGTTGCTGATCGACGCCGCCGTTCCCGGCTCGGGGGAAGCCTGGGACTACGCCACGGTGCGGGCCAAAGGACTCGACGGCAGGCATTGGCTTCTGGCGGGCGGGCTGGACCCGGACAACGTTTCCCGGGCAGCCCGCGAGGCCGGCGCGTGGGGCGTGGATGTCTCCTCCGGCGTCGAATCATCCCGCGGGGTTAAGGATCCGGCGCGGATCCGCGCCTTCCTGCGTGCCGCCGGGCTGTCCGCCTAGCGGCGGCACCGCGGGCCCCTGTTCCAGGCGTTCACGAAAGGGGCGGCGGCCGGCTGCGTGCCGGTCGCCGCCCCTTGTGAACCGGGGCCGTATTCGGTCGGCGCCGGCTCTGGGACCGCATCCCTAGCGCACCGGCGGGGCGCTCCTCCCGCCCCGTGCACGCCAGGGTCTGCGGCTAGCTTGTTCTGTGTTTGATAATGACGTCGTCGATGTACTGGTCACCTTTCTGGCGGAAGTGTTCGGCCCCGAGCTGGACCTTGGTGATATTCGTTCCGGCCATCTTGACGGAGTAGCTGGAGTATTTCTGTGCGCCGTCGAACCAGACCTGGACCACCGAGGAATTACCGCGGGTGGAAACACGCATGGAGACGTGATG
>JBFGBS010000263.1:0-3958 GCA_041567475.1 Arthrobacter sp. | reverse complement strand
TGACGGGGGATCCGGCGCGGGTGCCCCTGCTGGCCGGGCACTTGTCCTTCCTGCTGGAGGGATCCATGGTCCGGGCTGGCCTCGAGGGCAACAGCGACCGGCTGCACGAAGCCCGCGCCCTGGCAGCAGATCTGTTGGCCGAGGCGTGATCCGCGCGGTGACCGGTCCGGCCCCGGCCGGTGCCGGCGTGGCCTTCGTCCTGGCGGCGTCCATCCTTTGGGGGACCACCGGGACGGTGGCAACGTTCGCCCCGGACGTGGGGCCGCTGGCCATCGGAGCCGCTGCGATGGGGGTGGGGGGCCTGCTCCAGGCGTTGACCGCCGGCCGGCTGATCAGGCAGTTCCGCGTCCTGCTGGGCGCGCACCGGCGGATGGTGGTGCTGGGGGCCGTGGCCGTGGCGATCTACCCGCTGGCGTTCTACTCCTCCATGCATCTGGCGGGCGTGGCCGTGGGAACGGTCGTCTCACTCGGGTCGGCGCCGCTGGCTTCGGCCCTGATCGAGCGGGTGGTGGACGGCCGCAAGCTCACCAAACAATGGATGGGCGGCGCCGCGCTCGGTGTTTCGGGTGCCGTGCTGCTTTGCGCCGCCCAGGCCGGCGCCGCCCACGCCGGGGCCGCCCACCACGGAGACGCGCCGGCGTCCCCGGGTGCCACCCTGGCCGGCATAGCCCTCGGTTTTGTCGCCGGGGCCACCTATGCCCTCTATTCGTGGGCGGCGCACCGGATCATGCGCCGGGGTGTTCCTGCGCGCGCCGTGATGGGGGCGATCTTCGGCGTCGGCGGTCTGCTGTTGCTCCCGGTGCTGCTGGTGACGGGGGCGCCGTTGCTGTCTTCGTGGTCGAACGCCGCGGTGGGGTTCTACCTGGCCCTGGTTCCGATGTTTGCCGGCTACGTGCTCTTCGGCTGGGGGCTCGGACGCGTGGCCGCCAGCACCGCGACGACGGTCTCCCTCGCGGAGCCGGTGGTAGCCGCCATCCTGGCCGTGGCCATCGTCGGCGAACAGCTTCCGGGGCCGGGGTGGGCCGGCATGGGCCTGATCCTGGCGGGCGTGACCGTCCTGAGCCTGCCCGGCACTCCCCGCCGTCGGAGGACCCCGGAACCTGAACCCGCAGTTGCCGGGCGCCACCCCGCTATGGTGCCGGCTGCCTCTTCGGACGACCCCGGAATCGCGTCCCGCTAGACCCGCTCGGGGAAGGACTCAACCTTGGCGGGGTCGCGTTCCACCGCGGAACCCAGGGCGGCATCGATCCGCTCAAGCGTCGCCGCGTCCAGGTGCACGTCGACGGCGCGGACGGTCTCCTCGAGCTGTTCCGGCCGGGAGGCTCCGACGATGGCGGCGGAGACCTGCGGGTTTGCCAGGACCCAGGCGATCGCCAAGGTGGCGAGCGGTATATCGAGGTCCGCCGCGATCGGGGTCAGTTTCTGAACGGCCTCCAGTGTTTCCGGCTGCATGAATTTATGCTCGGGTTTGAGCGAGCCGCCGGCGTCGGCGAACCGGGAGCCGGACGGTGCCGCCTGTCCGGGGGCATACTTGCCGGTCAGGACGCCCTGGGCCAGCGGCGACCAGACGACGTGGCTGATCCCGAGTTCCTGGCATGCGGGAACCACTTCGGCTTCGATCACGCGCCACAGCATGGAGTACTGGGGCTGGCTGGACACGAGCTGGATTCCGAGCTGGCCGGCCAGGGCTGCGCCGGCGCGGATTTCCTCCACGGTCCACTCCGAAACGCCAATGTAGTGTGCTTTGCCGGCGTGGACGATGTCGGCAAAGGCACCCATGGTCTCCGCCAGCGGAGTCTCGTAGTCGTAGCGGTGCGCCTGGTAGACATCGACGTAGTCCATCTGAAGCCGGCGCAGCGACCCGTTGATGGATTCCATGATGTGTTTGCGCGACAGCCCGCGATCGTTCCTGCCGGTTCCGGTGGGGAAAAACACCTTGGTCATGACCTCGAGGCCCTCGCGGCGGACGCCGGAGAGGGCCTCGCCGAGCATGGTCTCAGCCTTGGTCCCGGCGTAGGCATCGGCGGTATCAAACGTGGTGATGCCCAGGTCCAGCGCTTTGCGGACCGTGGCAGTGGCCGTGTCCTGGTCCACGGTTTCCCCGTGCGTCGCCCAGTTTCCGAGGGCGATGGCGCTGATGTACATGCCGCTATTGCCAAGCTTGCGGTATTCCATGTGGTTCCTTTCGAAAGTGCGGTCTGGAGCGGGAGTCAGGAGTGTGCGCCGCGGAGCACCCGGGGCGGGGCCGTGGAGGAGCGGATCACCAGCCGTGCCGGTACCTTAATTAGTTGCGGACCGCCGCCGTCCAGTGCCGCCAGCAGCAACCGGGCCGCCGTGCTGCCTTGACGGGCGACGTCGTGGTCCAGGGAAGTAAGCCCGACGACGTCACAGAACTCATGGTTGTCGAAGCCGACGACGGAAAAATCTGCCGGGACCGATAGTCCGGCCTGGCGCAGGACCTTGAGGGTGCCGAAAGCGAGTTCGTCCGACGCCGCCACTACCGCCGTCGGGGGCGAAGCCGCACTGAGAAGGGCTGATGCTGCCAGCTCCCCGCCGGCGATGCTGTTGACGGTGAACCGCTCGACCGAAGGATCCGGACGCACTCCGGCCTCGGTCAGGGCCTCCCGGTAGCCAAGGAGCCGCTGGGCCGGCGGCACGTCACCAAGGGTGCTGTCCGCGCCGTTGTCAATGCCGATGAAGGCAATCCTTTCGTGCCCCAGGTTGAGCAGATGGCGCGTGGCGGTTCGCCCGGCCTCCACGTCGTCGACGCAGACGGAGGACGCGTCGGAGCCGATGGAACCCAGCAGGGAAACCACCTGGCCCTGGCGGGCAAGGGCCTCGAGTTCCGCGGATGTGGGCTGCAGGGCCATGATGACAACGCCGTCGGTTCGCCCGTGCAGGTCGGGGGCCGTGAAGAACCGGCTACGTTGGGCGGCGGTGGCGAGTTCGTAGAGCAGGACATCGTATCCGGCGTCCCGCAGAGTCTGGGTTGCGGTGCCGATCACTTTTCCGAAAAACCACTTGGCGACTTCGGGAACAACAACAGCCACGGTCATGGTCCGCCCGGTCGCTAGGCGGGATGCCGCCGGCGACGCCGTATAGCCGAGTTCTTTGGCAGCATCACGCACGCGCTTGCGGGTGGACTCCGAAACGCCGGAAACAGCCCTCAGTGCCCGTGACACCGTGGAAATAGAGACTCCAGCGCGTTGTGCTACGGACTCTACATTGGCTGCCACGCGTTCGAGACTAACCACGGCGCCAATGAATTGCAAGCGCTTGCATCTGATGCGGAATGATGTGGCCGGGCCCGGGGTTGGTGAAGACATGAAGCGCATCGGATTCCTCTCCTTTGGCCACTGGTCGCCCGTCGAGGGCTCGGCAACCCGCACCGCGGGGGACATGCTCCTGCAAAGCATTGAGCTCGCCGTCGCGGCCGAGGAACTGGGTGTGGACGGCGCCTTCTTCCGCGTCCACCACTTCGCCCGCCAGCAGGCCTCCCCGTTCCCGCTGCTGGCCGCCGTCGCCGCCCGTACCCGCCGCATTGAAATCGGTACCGGCGTGGTTGACATGCGCTATGAAAACGGTCTGTACATGGCGGAGGAGGCCGCTGCCACCGACCTGATCAGCGGGGGCCGGCTGCAGCTGGGCATCAGCCGCGGTTCGCCCGAGCCCGCCCGTAACGGTGCGGCGGCCTTCGGCTACATCCCGGCCGAGGGGGAGACCGACGCGGACATGGCACGGCACCACACCGCGGCGTTCCGGCGGGCAATCAGCGGGGCCGGGATGGTTGACGCTGATCCGCGCTACGCGGGTGGCGCGACCGGAAAACTACCGGTCCAGCCTCAATCGCCCGGTCTCTCCGAGCGGATCTGGTGGGGTGCCGGAACGCGGAAAACGGCAGTCTGGGCCGCCGAAATGGGGATGAACCTGAGGAGCTCGACCCTGTTGACAGAGGATA